>NZ_JBFUGW010000208.1:0-11110 GCF_056402735.1 Rhizobacter sp. P3_C12 | reverse complement strand
ATCATGAGCCTGGTGCAGTCAGCACGTCTGAACGGGCATGACCCCTGGGCCTACTTGCGTGACGTGTTGGAGCGGCTGCCGATGCTGCCCAATAGCCGACTCGAAGAGCTGTTGCCTCATCGGTGGACTCCGCCGCAGACTTGAGCAACTGACCGCCGTCAAGATGGGACGGCCAGACGCTCACGAGGGTTGGGCAGTAAAGACTGTTCGCGTATGACGATGAAGGAACAGAGGGATATCGATCAGAATGATCCATCCTGCGACGATCGACTTCATGCGCATGGCATGCCAAAGGCCCGGCATGTACATGCTCGATCACGACATACGGCAGTTGGAGATGCAGCTGTACGGCTTCGATGCCGCACTTGCGGCAACGGGCGCGCTGGGGACCCACGAAGCCTTTAATGCACACTTCACGGAGCTCGTTCGCACAAGTACTGGAGCAAGCGGGTCACAGGGTTGGGCCGCGGCGCTCATCGACACCTTTGGGCCCGGGGGGCCTTCGTTCAACGCATTCTGTGACCTTCTCTGCGACTTGTTTCCAGTTGCCTTTCAGCCCGCGGATTTCGAGCGCGCTCAATGCCCGACCCGCCTTGCAGGCAACCGCCACTAGGTATGCGGGCCGGTCGATGAAAACAAGCTTTGAGTGGCCACCTTCCCGCTCAGGAAATACTTTGGCTTGGTGTAGTCGTCTGGAGTGCGTGCTACGAGGTCGAATGCCTGGAGCCGGCCACAAGCGGTCCTCCGCGGGCGACTGCTTCCGAGCAGCTCACATCGGTAGCGACTGCCGGGCACAAGTTAGCATTGGCCGATGGCACGACCGATGTCCCCAGAGCGCGAGAAGGAATACGAGGAGCTTTCGGGCTACTTGGATTTCTTTACCACCCATGTTCTGGGTGTCGACCCAGCGAGCCCCATTCATACGACGACAACGCTGAAGCGCATCGCCGAGGAGCACGGGCGCTCCAAGGCGCTCGAAGGTCTGCGGCAGGCCGCAAATGACACCGTTCAGAGCCTCGAAGACAAGGCTGGCGTCGCCCATGCACTTGATGCTGCCCTTCGAGGGAGCGGGCTAGTCGGGTTCTACGAGATTGCTCACCGGTATGGCAGCGCATTTCGAAAGATCCTGAAGCGAGGCCGAATCAAAAATGAGACGGAGTACTACCTTGTCCATGGCGCGCTTGCAGACTGTGCGAACTCGATGGCAGACGACGAGCGTGCGGAGCTTAGCCGGCTCATCGAAGGGTTCGAGAGCGCTACAGGCGGCAAGCGTCTGTAGTCGGTCACGAGCAGCCCTTCGCGACCGGCTGCTTTGACGATCGGCCGGTGGCCCACGGGCCCCAATCTCGGTCCCGAATCGGAGAGCAGCTCSGAGCGCACCTGCATGCGTACACTGTGGCCCGTGGAATCGCTGCTCACTCTTGTCGATTCGTTCGTGGTCACTGCAGAACTTGCTCCGCAGCTCGACGGTCTCGAGCTGGGCAAGTGGTACGTCGTCGATGGCACGTTCGCTTCGGCRACGGAGYTGCCACCTCGCGGCAGTTGGGTTGAGGTGCAACTGCCGAACGGAGACTCCCGCCAGGTAGTGGTAGTGGGTTGCGAGAYTCGGCATGGTGTTGCGGCGCTGTTGTTCATAGAGCCAGACGTCAGTTTCCCGCGCCTGAGCAAAGTTCGCCGTCTCCCCGACYAGCTGCCATCGTGACTGTGCGGCTAGTTGCGCCGATCGCGACCGCTTCCGCAAACGGCCACAAGCGGTCCTTTCGTGACGTCCGCTCTGCGGCAGTGCTTCTCGTGACGCTACGATGCCACCCTAGCATCTCCTCGATGTCGAGAGGTCGGCATGCAAGATCAGGCACTGCAAACGTGAGACTCTTCTACCTCTTCTGGTTCTTCGTTTGCGCGGGATGGGGCTACCTCTCTGCCACATTTCCTTCGCAGCATTCACCTTCTTGGACGAGCGTAGCTATCACGCTTCCCGCCGCCCTGGTGACCTCGGTCGGCATCCTTTGGTTGGAACTTCAGAAGCTGCCCCCTGGCACGTTCGCGTTGCCGCCGTCGCTTCTATTGAAACCATGGAATCGTCCTGCGGGGGCTGCTCTGTTCATCGGCTTGACTTTCTTGTTCGCCGGGCTATGGGGCGCCACAGTGTGCATGGCTCTCGCACTGCCCAGTCCACTCGTTTCACTTCAGTTTTTTGCCATAGGTCTTGGTGGCGTAGCAGGCTGCTTTGCCGCTCATCGRCTGTTTCCCCAGAAGTTCAGCGCCTGACCATCCACCGACCTCTCAGAAAGCACCCGCACTTGCCTGATCTTCGAGACACGACGCGAAGCGGTACTTGGAATGGGCTCCCGCTGAAGCTTTCCGCGCGGCTCGTCAGCCGTTACGCCTGGCAAACGGCGTCGATCGTTCTGGAAATCGACGACCACGTCGTGCTGCAGACAGGCGGGGTGTACAAGGCTGTCGGGGAAACGATTGAGGCGTTCGAAGTCAGAGGTGAGAGGCACGAAGCGAAGCTGCGATGGGGCCTCGGAACACCGCGATCGTTTCCTTGCCAGGTTTTCATCGACGGCGCGCATGTGCGAAGCGAGAGGGTCCGTGTCGACAACTGGTGGTTTGGTCTATGGCCATGGATCCCTTTCGCTCTCATCGTCGCCTGGGCAGCGAATCGCTGATGCTGCCTCGAGGAGGCGTCGGACCGATGTCGGCCAGGAGCGGTCCTTCATCGCCGTCCGCTTTCGGGCAACTACATGAGCGGCTACGATCTCTCCGTCAGCGTCGCGGAACGGTAAACGTACGACCTCAGTCGTCCTCGGAAGGGGTGCAGGCTTCGACACCTGCCGCTGACAACCACACGCGATCCCACCGCCGCACTCGGCCAGATGCAGCCCTTCACGAGAGTGCTCTTTTGGGTCGTTAGACTTCCCTGTCATTGACAACTTCTCTTGAGCTGATCTGCCACGGCAAGCTGGGGCGCGCAGCTCATGCCAAATGGTAGTTCGCATGAGAGCCACGCTGCACGTCATCGCCGCACCTGTTGTGTTCATCGCTGCGGACCACCTACGCTCATTGCTTCAGCAGCTTCTCCCATCCTCCGACGTGCGAAGCGTTGTTCTTGCGAGCATCGCTGTCTACCTTGTCGTGTTCGCTGCGGCTGGTGCTGTCATGGCGCTTGTGGCGGACCGTCGCCAACTAGCCCTCGCTCTCGCGTTGCTCGTTGGTGTAGCGAGCCCTCTTTCCACACTGCCTTTCGAATCGGTGCATCCATTCGTTCATGTCACACACGCGCCCACTTGGCTTGAGCCGTTCCTCTGGGCGAATTGGTATGTTCCACCGGCGGCTGCACTGCTCGGAGCGCTTGTAGTGCTCGGCGTGCGAGCACGCACGCGGCGACCTAAGCCGCCTAGGAATCTGCCGACGTGAGACAGAATTCGGCTACGAGCGGTCTGTCGTAGAGGACCGTTCTCAGGATGTGCGGCACGGTGCTGGCATGAGCGGATATCTCCCCACAATACGTTAGGCCACATGTACACCTGCCCTGCCTGCAACACGCCCGTGGCTGCGCGAAAGCGATGGCTTCTGTCAGCCAGTTTCGTCTGCAGCAACTGCAGGGCGACTCTGTGCATGCGTCCAACTCAGCCAACGCTCTGGGCGTTTCGAGCCACCGTGGGAATCGGGTTATTCGGGCTCGTCTACTTCTCACGTAGTGGTCAGCGATACCTTCTCTGGGCAACTCTGGTTGCACTGCTTCTTGCGATCGTCACTTTGCAGTCCCTTGGAAGGGTAACTCACCGAGACCCAGCGACCGTACCTCCAGATCGTCTGGCGCAGGCAATGAACGGTCCGAATGCGCTACGAGTGCGTATCGGGCTACTTCTCATCCTCGTGCTCCTCATCCTCTTGGGACTAGGTGCACTTGAACCTAGTGCGCTAGTCGAGTGGTTCATCAAGGCCAAGGATGCGGCCTAACGCCAGCGCTGAACGGCCGCTTTCCGGAGGCTTGCTGGGCCTGTGCCACCTTCCGCTATGGGTCGATAGCTCCGCTTCGCCGCTCGCGAGAGCAGCCGTTCGACCAGCTCGGCGCCGCAAACGGCCCTATCCCCTCGGGCGTTGCAGATCGGCCGCTCGGGCGCGTTGCGTGGGGCTCGACGCGAGGCGCGACGAACGCCTCCATTCGGTCCGAGCTATTGCTCGGCGGCTAGACATGCCCGAACACAACCAGCCTGACGCTGACGCTCGGCGCTCACATGCCGTCGCCCCCCGGCCCATCAGCGTGAGGTGGATAGATGTATCCGCCGCTGCGCCAACTCTTCGAGGTGCGCGGACAGACGGTTGATCCAGACACGGCGCTGCTTGTCGTATGTGTGCAGGTTGTAGATCCCCTTTACCCCCTCCTGCATGTGCCCCAACATCGCCTCACCTACGTCGTCAGGGCACTCTAGCGACGTGAGGAAGGTGCGAGAGGTGCGCCGAAGATCATGCGGTGACCAGTGAGTGACCTGAAGACGTGGCCGAGCATGCTCCGGCCGCGTCTTGCTGTACGGCTGGTGGTAGTGCACCGCCGTCTGGATCGTCTTCTGCAACACGTGGCCACCTTCCCCTGGCGACGGAAAAAGGTAGCCGTCATGCACCTCCATCCGCCGGCGGATGACATCGAGCGCCCTGCCCGCCAGCGGCACACGGAAGTCCGTGGCGTTCGCATGCCGCGCGTTCTTGGTCTTCATCTTCGGCACGGTCCACCACCAACCATCCTTTTCCTTTGAAATCTCGCCGGACTCCATCGCCATGATCTCGGCGCCTCGCGCGAGCGTCCACAGGTAGACCGTCAGCGCGTCCTCGATCAGGCGGGGAAAGTTCGGTAGCCAGGCGATGAGCGCACCGGCCTCCGCCGCACTGAGTGCACGCTTCGAGGTACCGATCGACTCGCCGGAGATCTTTTTGCCCTTCGAGCGCAGCCGCCCGCGCATGATCTGGCGCCACCAGTTCGGAGTGCTCTCCGGGATCCGCCCGGCGTCGAGCGCGTAGTCCCACGCAGCGCCCAGCTCGGCCCGCAGCTTCGCAGCCTGCACTGGGATGCGCTGCAGCGACTCCAGCAGGTCGAAGCATTGCCGCCGGGTCAGCGTGGAGGCCGGCTCCGAGTCGAGCGCGCCGAGCATCGTGTCGAACATGCGCCGCACTTCGATCGCCCCTTTGGGCTTGCGGGCTCGGTCGACGTGGCCCGCCAGGTAGTCGTCGCACAGGAGGCGCACCGTATACCCGCGCTCCTGCTGCTCCTGTTTGGCTGCCACGCGGGCCGTCTGCTCGGCCTCCCGCGCTTGGCGCTTCGACAGCGCGGGATCGCCGCCCGCATCGCGCTCCTCGCGCAAACGCTCCCACTCGGCCGCAGCCGCCGGAAACGACATCGCTGGCCACCGCCCCAGGCCGACTTGGCGCATCCGCGCGTCGACCGGACTGCGGTACCGATAGGTCCAAGCGCGTCGGGTTTGAGTGGCTTCGAGACGAAGGCCTGGACAGCCGTCGATGGTAAGGTGCGCGCCTGGCTGAAGTGCCTTGGCTGCGCGGGCGTCGAACTGCATTGCGCTCCCTGCAAGCGTAGGTTTTCTGGAAGACCGGGTCGCAGCCCAGCGTAGGTTTCCATTTTAGAAGCCGGCAAACCTACGCAGAACGGCCAAGTTTCCCCAAGTTTTCATAGGCGCTGAAAAGTCCATCGTGACCATGTCATCCGACAAAAATACTCAGCAATTCAACGAGTTAGCTGAAGAAACGACCGCCAGCCGCGCTCCCGCGCCGGTCCCCGTTTCGGCCCACACCCCAATGATGCAGCAGTACCTGCGCATCAAGGCCGAGCACCCCGACACGCTCGTCTTCTACCGCATGGGCGACTTCTACGAGCTCTTCTATGAAGACGCCCGCCGTGCCAACAAGCTGCTCGACATCACGCTGACCAGCCGCGGCCAGAGCGGCGGCGAGCCGGTCGTGATGGCCGGCGTGCCCTTCCATGCCGTCGAGAGCTACCTGGCGAAGCTGATCAAGCTCGGCGAAGCCGTCGCGATCGCCGAGCAGGTCGGCGACGTCGCCACCGCCAAGGGCCCGGTCGAGCGCAAGGTGGTGCGCGTCGTCACCCCCGGCACCGTCACCGACGCCGAACTGCTCGCCGACAAGCGCGACGCGCTGCTGCTCGCGGTCTCGCAGAAGATGCAGCGCGGCGTGGTGAGCTACGGCCTCGCCTGGCTCGGCCTGAGCAGCGGCCAGCTCGGCCTGACCGAATGCACCGAACGCGAACTGCCCGGCTGGCTCGCCCGCCTGAACGCCGCCGAGGTGCTGGTCGACCGCGAGCAGGTGCCCGCCGCGGTCTCGCAGGCCCGCATCGCGATCACGCACCGCCCCGGCTGGCAGTTCGACACCGCGCTCGGCCTGCGCAAGCTGTGCGAGCAGATGCGCGTCGCCAGCCTCGCCGGTTTCAACGCACAGGAACTCGGCACCGCGCACGCCGCCGCCGCCGCGCTGCTGAGCTATGCCGAGCACACGCAGGGCCAGGCTCTGGCGCACGTGCGCGCGCTGCAGGTGGAACGCAGCGGCGACCTGCTCGACCTGCCGCCCACCACACACCGCAACCTCGAGCTCACGCAGACGCTGCGCGGCGACGACGCGCCGACGCTGCTGTCGCTGCTCGACACCTGCCGCACCGGCATGGGCAGCCGCGCGCTGCGCCACTGGCTCACGCACCCGCTGCGCGAGCRCACCGTCGCCTCGCAGCGCCACGACGCGCTCGACGTGCTGATCGAGCACGGCGTCGCGCCGCTGCGCGAGGCGCTGCGCGGCATCAGCGACGTCGAGCGCATCACCGCCCGCGTCGCGCTGCGCCAGGTGCGCCCGCGTGAACTCACCGGCCTGCGCGCCACGCTGCAGGCGCTGCCCGCGCTGCGCGAGCGCGTGCCGGGCCGCGCCCTGCTGCTGGAGATGCTGGCCGAGGCGCTGACGCCCGACGCAGCGATCGAAGCCCTGCTGCGCAGCGCGATCGCCGACGAACCATCGGTGATGCTGCGCGACGGCGGCGTGATCGCCCGCGGCTTCGATGCCCCGCTCGACGAACTGCGCGACATCAGCCAGAACTGCGACGCCTTCCTGCTCGACCTCGAAGCCCGCGAGCGCACGCGCACCGGCATCGCCAACCTGCGCGTGCAATACAACAAGGTGCACGGCTTCTACATCGAGGTCACGCAGGGCCAGGCCGCCAAGGTGCCGATGGACTACCAGCGCCGCCAGACGCTGAAGAACGCCGAGCGCTTCATCACGCCGGAGCTGAAGGCCTTCGAGGACAAGGCCTTGTCCGCACAGGAGCGCTCGCTCGCGCGCGAGAAGCAGCTCTACGAGCAGCTGATCGACCAGCTGCAGGCGCACCTGGAGGCGCTGTCGGGCCTGGCGCGCGCACTGGCCAGCCTCGATGCGCTGGCGGCGCTGGCCGAACGCGCCGACACGCTCGGATGGACGCGCCCGCAGTTCGTGCGCGAGCCCTCCATCGACATCACCGCCGGCCGCCACCCGGTGGTCGAGGCGCGCCTGGCCGAGACCGGCGGCGGCAACTTCATGGCCAACGACTGCCGGCTCGACGCGGCGCGCAAGATGCTCGTGATCACCGGCCCGAACATGGGCGGCAAGAGCACCTTCATGCGCCAGGTGGCGCTGATCGTGCTGCTGGCGGCGATCGGCTCGTTCGTGCCGGYCGATGCCTGCCGGCTCGGGCCTATCGACGCGATCCACACCCGCATCGGCGCGGCCGACGACCTGGCCAATGCGCAATCGACCTTCATGCTCGAGATGACCGAGGCGGCGGCGATCATCCACAGCGCCGGCGATCACTCGCTGGTGCTGATGGACGAGATCGGCCGCGGCACCTCCACCTTCGACGGCCTCGCGCTGGCCGGCGCCATCGCGAGCCACCTGCACGAGCGCAACAAGAGCTTCACGCTRTTCGCGACGCACTACTTCGAGCTGACCGAGTTCCCGGTGAAGCACGAGCGGGCGCTGAACGTGCACGTGTCGGCCGCCGAGAGCGGCGACGACATCGTGTTCCTGCACGACATCCAGGCCGGCCCGGCCAGCCGCAGCTACGGCGTGCAGGTCGCCCGCCTGGCCGGCATGCCCGGCACGCTGGTGCGCCAGGCGCGCGCGACGCTGGAGGCGCTGGAGGCCCAGCAGCACGCCGGCAGCGCGCAGATCGACCTGTTCGCGGCGCCCACGCCGGAGGCCGAGAAACCGGTGTCGCCGATCGAGCGGGCACTGGCCGGCATCAACCCCGATATGCTGTCGCCGAAGGAGGCGCTCGACGCGCTCTACCGCCTGAAGAACCTGCAGGACACCCCGTCATGACCTACTGTGTGGGCATCAAGCTCGATGCCGGCCTCGTCTTCCTGTCCGACTCGCGCACCAACGCGGGCCTGGACCAGATCAGCACCTACCGCAAGATGATGGTCTACGAGAAGACCGGCGACCGCTTCATGGTGCTGCTGTCGGCGGGCAACCTGTCGATCTCGCAGTCGGTGCGCGAGATCCTGCAGGTCGAGAAGATCGACAACGGCGACCTGCCACCGATCACCATCTGGAACGCCACCAGCATGTTCGATGCGGCCCGCGTGCTCGGCAGCGCGGTGCGCCGCGTCTACGACCAGGACGGCCCGTCGCTGAAGCAGGCCGGCGTCGACTTCAACGCCTCGATGATCCTCGGCGGCCAGATCAAGGGCGAGGCGATGCGGCTCTTCCTGGTGTACTCGGCCGGCAATTTCATCGAGGCGACGCGCGAGACCTGCTACTTCCAGGTCGGCGAATCGAAGTACGGCAAGCCGGTGCTCGACCGCATGATCACGCCGCACACCGCGCTCGACGAGGCCGCCAAGTGCGCGCTGGTGTCGATGGACTCGACGCTGAAATCCAACCTCTCGGTCGGCCTGCCGCTGGACCTGCTGGTCTACGAGGCCGACACCTTCCAGTCGCAGCAGATGGTCTGCATCGACGAGCACAACCCTTATTTCACGATGATCCGCAGCACCTGGGGCCAGCGGCTGCGCCAGGTGTTCGAGTCGATCGACGACCCGCAGTGGGATGGCAGCGCCGCCGAGCACCCGCTGTGCGTGCCGTCGGACCGCTACGAGCCGATGCGCAAGATCACGCACCCCGGAGAGAAGATCATCTGAGGGGCGCCGCATGATGGCCGCCCCGGGCTGCATCGTCTTCTCGCACGCGAACAGCTTCCCCGCCGGCACCTACCGGCAGTTGTTCGACGCCTGGCGCGCGGCCGGCCACGAGGTGCATGCGATCGAGAAGCTCGGCCACGACGAGCACTACCGCGTCACCAACAACTGGCCGCTGCTGCGCAACCAGCTGATCGCCTTCATCGAGCAGCACGCCGCGGCCGGGCCGGTCTGGCTGGTCGGGCATTCGCTCGGCGGCTTCCTGAGCGTGCTGGCCGCCTCGAAGCGGCCCGACCTGGCGCGCGGCGTGGTGCTGATGGATTCGCCGCTGATCGGCGGGCTGCTCGCCCGCACGCTGCAGGTGGCCAAAGCGACCGGCATCGGCGAGCGCTTCTCGCCCGGCCACGTCTCGAAGCGCCGGCGCCAGCACTGGCCGAGCGCCGAGGCGGCGTTCGCGCACTTCGCGGCCAAGCCGGCCTTCGCACGCTGGGCGCCCGGCGTGCTGCGCGACTACATCGCCGCCGGCATCGAGCCGTCCGGCCATGGCCACTCGCTGAGCTTCCGGCGCGAGATCGAGACGCAGATCTACTACACGCTGCCGCACCACATCCCGCGCCTGCTGGTGCGCCGCCCGCCCGGCTGCCCGATGGCCTTCATCGGCGGCACGCAGTCGACCGAGGTGCGCCAGGTCGGCATGAAGGCCACCGAGCGCTTCACGCAGGGGCGCATCTCGTGGATCGAGGGCTCGCACCTGTTCCCCTTCGAGCAGCCGGGGCAAGCGGCGGCCGAGGTGCTGCGCTGGCTGGGGGAGTTCGAGACGGCGTCCGAAACTGCGCGCCTATAATCGCGCTTTACCACCACGGCATTCGTCGACAAGGCGCCTGCTGACCCTGCAATGACCAAGTTCGTCTTTGTCACCGGCGGTGTGGTGTCCTCGCTGGGCAAGGGCATCGCGGCTGCATCACTTGCAGCGATTCTCGAATCGCGCGGCCTCAAGGTCACCCTCATCAAGCTGGATCCGTACCTCAACGTCGATCCGGGCACCATGTCCCCCTTCCAGCACGGCGAAGTGTTCGTCACCGACGACGGCGCCGAGACCGACCTGGACCTCGGCCACTACGAGCGCTTCATCACGACGCGGATGAAGAAGGCCAACAACTTCACCACCGGCCAGATCTACAAGAGCGTGCTCGAGAAGGAGCGCCGCGGCGACTACCTCGGCAAGACGGTGCAGGTGATCCCGCACGTCACCAACGAGATCCAGGAATTCATCAAGCGCGGCGCCGCCTTCGGCACCGAGCAGGCGGTCGACGTCGCGATCGTCGAGGTCGGCGGCACCGTCGGCGACATCGAATCGCTGCCCTTCCTCGAGGCGGCGCGTCAGATGAGCCTGCGCATGGGCCAGAACAACACTGCGTTCGTGCACCTGACCTACGTGCCGTGGATCGCCGCCGCCGGCGAGCTGAAGACCAAGCCGACCCAGCACACCGTGCAGAAGCTGCGCGAGATCGGCATCCAGGCCGATGCGCTGCTGTGCCGCGCCGACCGTCGCATCCCCGACGAAGAGCGCGAGAAGATCTCCCTCTTCACCAACGTCCCCGAATGGGGCGTGATCTCGGTGTGGGATGCCGACACCATCTACAAGGTGCCGCGCATGCTGCACGAGCAGGGCCTCGACGGCCTGATCTGCGACAAGCTGCGCATCAACACCCCGCCGGCCAACCTGAAGCGCTGGGATGCGCTGGTCGACGAGGTCGAGCACCCGAAGCGCGAGGTCACGATCGCGATGTGCGGCAAGTACACCGACCTGTCCGACTCGTACAAGTCGCTGAACGAGGCGCTGCGCCACGCCGGCATCCACCACCCCGCCCGCGTCACCATCGAGTACGTCGTTTCCGAGACGCTGACCACCGACAACGTGAACC
>NZ_JBFUGW010000207.1:0-11120 GCF_056402735.1 Rhizobacter sp. P3_C12 | reverse complement strand
GCCGCCTTCTCCCAGACGCTGCGGTTCTCGAGCACGGTGCCCGACACGCCGACGCCGATGTCGAAGCCGGTCAGCCCGAGCGGCTCGGACGGGATCAGTGGCTTGAACGACAGGATGGCGCCGAGGTCTTCCGACAGCAGGCGGAATTCGGATTGCGAGAGCGACTGCAGCGTGTTCAGGTCGGCGGCCTGGGCGATCGGTGCGATGGCGCCCAGCAGGGCGATCAGGGAGGCGGAGGCAAGGTGCATGCGCGCCAGGGTAACGCGCCCCGGCGACGGCTCCGTGTCGGCTGCGCCACGGTCGATTGCGAGTTGTAACGTGGTGGGCTTCTAGAATCCCGCCCCATGGCGACCAAACCCAGCAATTCCTACGGCGAGTCATCGATCCGTGTCCTGAAGGGCCTCGAGCCCGTGAAGCAGCGGCCGGGCATGTACACCCGCACCGACAACCCGCTGCACATCATTCAAGAGGTCATCGACAACGCGGCCGACGAGGCGCTGGCCGGCCACGGCAAGCGCATCGACGTGGTGCTGCACACCGACGGTTCGGTCACCGTGCACGACGACGGCCGCGGCATCCCGTTCGGGCTGCACCCCGAAGAGCAGGTGCCGGTGGTCGAGATCGTCTACACCCGCCTGCATGCCGGCGGCAAGTTCGACAAGGGCTCCGGCGGCGCCTACAGCTTCTCGGGCGGGTTGCACGGCGTGGGCGTCAGCGTGACGAACGCGCTGGCCAAGCGGCTGGAGGTCACGGTGTATCGCGAGGGCCAGGTGGCGCAGCTGGCGTTCTCGGGCGGCGACGTGATCGAGCCGCTGGTCATCCGCAAGGGCGTGTACGCGGCCTCGTCGGGCGACCGCAAGACCGGCACCACGGTGCGTGCCTGGCCGGACCCGAAGTACTTCGAGAGCGTCGATTTCCCGAAGGCCGAGCTTACGCACCTGCTGCGCAGCAAGGCGGTGCTGATGCCCGGCGTCATCGTTTCGCTGACCCTCGAGAAGAGCGGCGAGGTGCTGACCTGGACCTACAAGGGCGGCCTGCGCGACTACCTGATGCAGGCGCTCGCGGCCGACCCGGTGATCCCGTTGTTCGAGGGCGAGCGCTACGCCGATTCGCGCGAGACCGAGAACTTCGCCGAGGGCGAGGGCGCCGCCTGGTGCGTGGCCTTCACCGAGGAAGGCTCGCCGATGCGCGAGAGCTACGTGAACCTGATCCCCACGGTGAACGGCGGCACGCATGAAGCCGGCCTGAAGGACGGCCTGTTCGGCGCGGTCAAGGGCTTCATCGACCTGCACAGCCTGCTGCCCAAGGGCGTGAAGCTGATGCCGGAAGACGTGTTCTCGCGCGCCAGCTTCGTGCTGTCGGCCAAGGTGCTGGACCCGCAGTTCCAGGGCCAGATCAAGGAGCGGCTGAACAGCCGCGATGCGCTGCGGCTGGTCTCCACCTACGTGAAGCCGGCGCTGGAGCTGTGGCTGAACCAGCATGTGGAGCTGGGCCGCAAGCTGGCCGACCTGGTGATCAAGCAGGCGCAGACGCGCCAGCGCGCGAGCCAGAAGGTCGAGAAGCGCAAGGGCTCGGGCGTGGCGGTGCTGCCGGGCAAGCTGACCGATTGCGAGAGCCGCGACCTGGCGCTCAACGAGCTGTTCCTGGTCGAGGGCGATTCGGCCGGCGGCAGCGCGAAGATGGGCCGCAACAAGGAGACGCAGGCGGTGCTGCCGCTGCGCGGCAAGGTGCTGAACGCGTGGGAGGTCGAGCGCGACCGGCTGTTCGCGAACAACGAGATCCACGACATCGCGGTGGCGATCGGCGTCGACCCGCACGGTGCGAGCGACGAGCCGGACCTGTCGGGCCTGCGCTACGGCAAGATCTGCATCCTGAGCGATGCGGACGTCGACGGCTCGCACATCCAGGTGCTGCTGCTGACGCTGTTTTTCCGGCATTTCCCGAAGCTCATCGAGCGCGGCAACATCTACATCGCGAAGCCGCCGCTGTTCCGTGTCGATGCGCCGGCGCGCGGCAAGAAGCCGGCGGCCAAGCTCTATGTGCTGGACGAAGGCGAGCTGACCGCCACGCTGGACAAGCTGCGCAAGGAAGGCGCGCGCGACAACAGCTGGAGCATCGGCCGCTTCAAGGGCCTGGGCGAGATGAACGCCGAGCAGCTGTGGGACACCACGCTGAACCCCGACACGCGCCGCCTGCTGCAGGTGGCCTTCGGCGCGCTCGATTTCACCGCCACCACCGAGTCGCTGACCAAGCTGATGGGCAAGGGCGAGGCGCAGGCTCGCCGCGAGCTGATGGAACTGCGCGGCGACGACGTCGAGGTGGATGTCTGAGATGAAGGCCGCGCTGGCGGCTGCTGCACTCGCCGTGCCCGCGCTCGTGCATGCCGAGCTGTGGGGCTATGTCGACGGCAGCGGCACCGCACACCTCGCACCGACGCAGGTCGATTCGCGCTACCACCTGGTGCTGGGCGATGCGGCGCAGCTGCGCGTGCCCGGCAAGACCGACGGTGCCGGCGGCCTGCTCACGTGGCTGGAGTTCGCACCCGAGGTGAAATCGCTGCAGCCGCTGCTGCGCGAGGCGGCGGCCGCGCACGGCGTCGACATCGAGCTGCTGAAGGCCATCATCGCGGTCGAGTCCGGCTTCAACGCGAAGGCGGTGTCGCCGCGTGGCGCGGTCGGGCTGATGCAGCTGACGCCGATCGCCGCGCAGCACTACGGCGGCTTCGCGGCCGACGAGCGCCCCGCGGCGCTGCGCGAGAAGCTGCTCGACCCGCGCACCAACATCCTCACCGGCGCCCGCATGCTGTCGAGCCTGACACGCCGCTTCGGCCGCATCGATGTCGCGCTCGCGGCCTGGAACGCCGGCGAATCGGCGGTGCGCAAGGCCGGCGGCGAGATGCCGGCCATCCCCGAAACCCAGGCGCACGTGCACCTGGTGCTGGAGCTCTACTGGGCGCTGCTGCAGGCGCGCATGCCGAGCGCGCTGCGCCTGCACCGTAGCCCGGATGAAGCGCAGCGCAATCCGGGAGCGGCGGCGAATCATGAATGACAACTCCCGGATTGGCATCCGGGCTACGAACTGACAACACGATGACCACCGACCTCTTCGACACCGGCAATCCCGACGACGCCATCACGCTGGCCCACTACGCCGAACGCGCGTACCTCGAATACGCGCTCAGCGTCGTCAAGGGCCGGGCGCTGCCCGATGTGTGCGACGGCCAGAAGCCGGTGCAGCGGCGCATCCTGTACGCGATGCAGCGCCTGGGCCTGGCCTTCGCCGGCACGGCCGGTGCGCGCCCGGTCAAGAGCGCACGCGTCGTCGGCGACGTGATCGGCAAGTTCCACCCGCACGGCGACCAGGCGGCGTACGACGCGATGGTGCGCATGGCGCAGGACTTCTCGCAGCGCTACCCGCTGGTCGACGGCCAGGGCAACTTCGGCTCGCGCGACGGCGACAACGCGGCAGCGATGCGCTACACCGAGGCGCGCCTCGCGCCGATCTCGCGCCTGCTGCTCGACGAGCTCGATGAAGGCACGGCCGATTTCATCCCCAACTACGACGGCGTCGAGCGCGAGCCGCGGCTGCTGCCCGCGCGCCTGCCCTTCGTGCTGCTGAACGGCGCGAGCGGCATTGCGGTGGGGCTGGCCACCGAGCTGCCCTCGCACAACCTGCGCGAGATCGCGGCGGCCACCGTCGCGCTGATCAAGAACGAGAACCTCAGCGACGACGAGCTCTTCACGCTGGTGCCCGGCCCCGACTACCCGGGCGGCGGCCAGATCATCAGCGCGCCCGAGGAGATCCGCGCCGCCTACACCACCGGCCGCGGCAGCCTGAAGGTGCGCGCGCGCTGGAAGATCGAAGACCTGGCGCGCGGCCAGTGGCAGCTCGTCATCACCGAACTGCCGCACGGCACCAGCGTGCAGAAGGTGCTCGAAGAGATCGAGGAGCTGATCAACCCGAAGATCAAGACCGGCAAGAAGGCCTTGAGCGCCGACCAGGTGCAGCTGAAGGGCTCGGTGCTGGCGGTGCTCGACGTGGTGCGCGACGAATCGAACAAGGATGCGCCGGTGCGCATCGTGATCGAGCCGAAGACCAGCCGCATCGAGCAGCAGGACCTGATCAACACGCTGCTCGCGCACACCAGCCTGGAGAGCTCGGCGCCGATCAACCTGACGATGATCGGCGCCGACGGCCGGCCAACGCAGAAGACGCTGCGGCTGATGCTGCAGGAGTGGATCGCCTACCGCCAGCAGACCGTGCAGCGGCGCACGCAGTTCCGGCTCGACAAGGTGCTTGAGCGCATCCACGTGCTCGAGGGCCGGCAGCTGGTGCTGCTGAACATCGACGAGGTGATCCGCATCATCCGGCACTCGGACGAGCCGAAGGCCGCGCTGATCGAGCGCTTCAAGCTGAGCGAGCGGCAGGCCGACGACATCCTCGAGATCCGGCTGCGCCAGCTGGCGCGGCTGGAGGCGATCAAGATCGAGCAGGAACTGGGCGAGCTGCGCACCGACCGCGACAAGCTGCAGGAGATCCTCGGCAGCCCGGCCTCGCTGCGCCGCACGATGATCAAGGAGATCGAGGCGGATGCGAAGCAGTACGGCGACGACCGCCGCACGCTGATCCAGGCCGGCAAGCGCACCGTGCTGGAGGTGAAGGTGCTCGACGAGCCGGTCACCGTGGTGGTCAGCCTGAAGGGCTGGGCGCGCGCGCTGAAGGGCCACGAGATCGATCCGGCGGCGCTGGCGTTCAAGGCCGGCGACGGGCTGTACGGCACCTTCCCGTGCCGCAGCGTCGACACCTTGCTGGTGTTCGGCAGCAACGGGCGGGTGTATTCGATCGCGACCAGCCTGCTGCCGGGCGGGCGCGGCGATGGTCAGCCGATCACGACGCTGGTCGACCTGGAGAGCGGCACGCAGCCGCTGCACTACTTCGCGGCGAGCGCCGACACGAAGCTGCTGCTGTCGAACACCGGCGGCTTCGGGCTGCTGGCGCAGGTGTCCGACATGGTCAGCCGGCAGCGCGGCGGCAAGAGCTTCATCACGCTGGACGAGGGCGACAAGCTGCTGCCGCCGGTGCCGCTGGCGGCGGCGCACACGCAGGTGGCGTGCCTGAGCCTCTCGGGCCGGCTGCTGGTGTTCCCGCTCGACGAGCTGAAGCTGCAGGCCAACGGCGGCCGCGKGCTGACGCTGATGGAAGTGGATGCGAAGGATCCGCTGGTCTCCACCGCCACCTGCGCGGCCGCGCTGAAGGTGCTGGGCCTGGGCCGCGGCGGCAAGCCGAAGGAGGAAGACCTGAAGGGCGCGTCGCTCGCCGTCTATGGCGGCAAGCGGGCGCGCAAGGGCAAGGTGCTGGATGCGGGGATGAAGGCGCAGCGGGTGTTGGCGGGCTGACGCCAGGTTGATGGCGCGCCCGGCTCAGCGGCCGGGGGGCAGGCTCACCGGTGGCGCGCCTGCTGCGCGTGTCGCCCGTCGGGCTGTGCAGTCCGCTTGCGCGGCGAAGTTTTGCGCGGCGTCCGTGTTGCCGCTGCGGCCGGCGGCTCCGGCTGCACCTCCTGCGGCGGTGTCGGCGGTGTCAGTTGCCCGATCGCCGGCCACGTGGGCATCGGCATCGCACCGAGCCAGAAGCTCCACATCGAGCGGCTCGTGCTCACCATGTGCTCCCAGCTGCGCGCCTGCCAGGCGGCCACCTGCTCCACGCCCCACGGCCCGTGCCAGGCGGGGGGCTCGGTGGCGGTGGGGTTGTCCTGGCGCGGTTCCCACCACGAGTTCCAGTGCCACATCATGATCGTGCTCCGGTAGCGGACGATGCTGTGAGCTTAGCCCTCGATGGCCGCGGGCGCCATCGGCGATTGACCCGCGGCCAGGGTGATCAGCGCCCGCGCAGCGCCGACAGCACCAGCAGCCCGGCCACGCCGAACACCGCGAGGCTCCAGAACTCGTAAGGCACGCCGATGATCGAGACCGCCGCCTCGGCGCAGCTGCCGGTCACCTGGAACACCGACGGCAGCAGCTTGTCGACGCCGATGCCGCTGATGATCTTGTCGGCGAAGGTCAGGTTGCACGAGGAGGACTTCGCGGCGACCAGGTTCTGGTACAGCGCTGCCGCGATCCCGCAGGCGGCCAGCAGCACCGAGATGCCGCCGAGCGCGACGCGCGGCCCGCCGCGAAGCCAGGCCGCGACGATGCACAGCACCGCGATCAGCGTGAACAGCAGGCGCTGCAGGATGCACCACGGGCAGGGGCGCATGTCGAAGACGTACTGCGAGAACAGCGCGACGCCGACGGCGGCCAGGCACAGCACCGCGACGGCATACAGGCGCTGCGTGGCGCCGAACTTGAAGGCGGCCATCGTTCAGGCCACCTGCGCGATCAGCTCGATCTCGACGCAGGCGCCCATCGGCACCTGGGCCACGCCGAACGCGCTGCGCGCATGCGCGCCCTTCTCGGCGCCGAACACCTCGGCCAGCAGCTCGGAGCAGCCGTTGGTCACCAGGTGCTGCTCGGTGAAATCGCCGGTGCTGTTGACGAGGCTCATCACCTTGACGATGCGCTCGACCTTGTTCAGGTTCCCGCCGACCGCCACGTGCAGCGTGCCCATCAGGTCGATCGCGATCGCGCGCGCGGCGAGCTTGCCGGTGGCGGTGTCGGTGTCGCGGCCGAGCTGGCCGACCCAGGGCTTGCCGTCGCGCTTGGCGATGTGGCCGGACAGGAACACCAGGTTGCCGGTGCGCACGAAGGGCACATAGGCGGCAGCGGGGGCGGACACCGGCGGCAGTTCGATGCCGAGGGCTTTCAGGCGGTCGTAGACGGACATGGCGGGCGAGGGCAGGTGGGGAAGCGGGGGATCCTACACCTGGGGCTTGGCTGAACGCGGTGCGGGGTTGTGGGCGACAAGTGGCCGCGTGAGGCCATGCTAAATTGCGCCCGCCTGCGCAAGAGCGTGGGTCGGGGTTGGAAGCCCGGTTTCAAAGGAGCGATCAAGCCACCCTCTGCGGTGGCTTGATCGTTGTCGCCCCTTGGTGCCCGTCTCGACGGCAGCCCAGGTGGGGGAGCCTTCGGGCTCGCCGACTCCTTTGAGACCGGTCTTCCAACCCTGCCTTGGGCTGCCACCCTCGTTGTGAAACGGGGTGGCAGACGGTACGCGTTCGAGGAGCCCCTGCGATGACGGCCTTTCCTGATGATGACGCGTGCGACGACAGCCGTACCGCGCCGCACTTTCAAGCCTTTCGATGGACCCGCCCGGAGAGCGACGCGCTCCCGATCGAGGCCCGGCACCTGAACCAGCTGATCGGCCAGGTGATCGACGTGACCCACGGCGTGCGCGTGCTGCTCGAACTGATGGAGCAGGACGAGATGGCCTTGCTCGACGACGCGCCACCGATCCTCGACCGGGTCAGCACCGGCGCGTTGCGGCGCCTCGGCGTGGCCTCGCTGCAGATGCTGAACCACGAGGCCAGCCGGCTGTGCGAGTGGGTCGAGGCGACGGCGGGCCGCGCATCTCGCGCGGCGCCGTAGCGGCGAGTCAGTCGGTCTCGGGTCGAAGACCCGCCACCAACTGGATCACGTTCCCAACGTCTTTCCCATTGAGTTGCCTCCGGATGAGCTCGAGAACATCCTTGGGAAGGTACGGCAATCCGCTGCGATGGAACATCGTGTGCAGGGCGAGGGGCGCCAGCCGGGCACGGTTTCCCTCGATGACCTTCATCACCTCATCGGGAACGCCCGGGGACACATCGAGCTCGATCAATGTCTCGCTCTGCATGGCAGCTTTCACAAATGCCTGGTACACCTCGTGATTGTCGACCTTGCCCATCTTGAGCTTGGTCAGCCGGCTGCATGGTTGCGAAAGCATCTTGCCCAGCGCGTGGGCATGTCCTGCCTCAAGCGGCCAGCCTCGGATGCAGAGCTCCGTCAGCGTCGAGTTCCCACCGATGGCGTTGAAGACGATGTCCATGACGGTACTGACCCGCTTCGCCGTCCTGGCGTCCTTCGAAATGGCCTCCTTTTCTGCAAGTTTCCATCTGCCCAGCCGCGCACGCTGGAATTTCCGCCGCACTTTGTGATGCAGTCGGCCAGCGCCTGAAGACCTCTGGTCGCGGCAGGCCTTGTTCCATGAGGGATGGCCCAGATCCAGGACCTTCAAGGACTTCGAAGTGGTCAGCAGGTCGGCGAGCGCCTTGGCATCGGCCTGCGAGTACGACGCTGAAACCAGATGAATCTCCTCGACGCCGAGCTCCTTCAGCGATTCGAAAATCGCTGCAAGGCCGCCGTCGCCTGCAGCTCCGCGGAGGGTCAACGCCCGCAGATGGCGCCGGTTCCCGAGCGAGCAGGCCATCGCGGTGTAGCCGGACGTGCCGCATGAGTTGTAGGAGAAGTCGAGCTCCTCGATGGAGCGGTTGCCTTTCAGTGCAGCGCCAATCTGCGCCATCGCACTGTCGTCGAGGCCGCAACTGCAGAGTGTCAGCGATCGCAGCGACTGGTTGCCTTCGAGGGCCTGGGTCAGGCAGCGCAGCGCTTCATCTTCGAAGGAGCTGCCGTTGCCGGTGATCTTCAGCGAGCGGATCCGGTGGGAATCGCGAAGCAGCAGGCTTGCGAGCTTGAGCATCGAGGGGTTGGCTCTGATGGAATCGGCCTCTTGTTCTATGCCGACCGGCAATGAGATCCCAGTGCGGTCGAGCCACGCGAAGGCGTATTCCAGGGTGTCGAGATCGAGCTCGCGGAGCGCGATGGAGGCATCGATCTCCTGGCTGCCGTCTTCGCCGTGTGCATGCAGGTGGTGCAGCCATGCAAGGCATTCGTCATTTTTTTCGCTCAGGCTGATGTTCAGCGCCATGGTCCACGCGAGAAAGCGTTTCTTCGGTGAACACCCGGGTTCCTCCAGCCTGTTCAATGCGTCGTGCAGATCCGAACTCGTGTCGGTCGGCCGGGACGCAGAGGGGGCCTGTATCCGGTCCGTGGATTGCCCCGACACGACGCGGCGGTTGTTTTGAGAAGAGACGCTGGGATTCATGCGGGAGTTCCGTTTCGATTCATTGACCAATGGCCCGAATCAGTGCCGTTCCGCGCGACACGGTTCCACGGCGCTGTCAGCCATTGATCGACGGGTCGGTCCGAGCGTCCCAGGCTCTGCCGCTGCGCCGTAGCGRCTCAGCGCCCCAGCAGCCCCGCCGCCGTCAGGATCAGCTCCGCCATGTCGAATGGCTTGGCCAGGTGGGCCTGGTAGCCGGCGAGCAGCGATTTCTTGCGGTCCTCGGCACGCGCGAAGGCGGTCAGCGCCACGGCGGGGATGCGCTCGTCGCGGCCTTCGGCGGCGCGCAGCGCCCGCATGAACTGGTAGCCGTCCATCGCCGGCATGCCGATGTCGCTCACGATCAGCGCCGGCCGGGCCTGCTGCACGGCCGCGAGCGCCTCCTGCGCCGAGGCGAAGCCGGTCACCTGCGCACCCTGGTCCTCGAACATGCACCGCAGCAGTTCGCGCGCATCGGGCTCGTCGTCGACGATGAACACGTGCACGCCACCCAGCCGCGGCAGCGGCGGCAGGTCGGCAGCCCCGGCCCCGGCCGGCGGCCCGGACTGCGCCGCCTCGGTCTGCTGCGGCGCCTGCGAGACCGGCAGCTCGACCACGAAGCTCGCCCCCTGGCCTTCGCCCTCGCTGCTCGCCCGGATCGTGCCGCCGTGCAGCTCCACCAGCTGCCTGCAGATCGCGAGCCCCAGGCCCAGGCCGCCGAAGGCCCGCGTCGTCGAGCTGTCCTGCTGCGAGAAGCGGTCGAACACGTGCGGCAGGTAGCTGGCCGGAATGCCGATGCCGCTGTCGCTGATGCTCAGCTCGAGGCGCGCKCCGACGCGCTGCAGCGTCACCTGCACCTGCCCGCCGCGCGGCGTGAACTTGATGGCGTTGGTGAGCAGGTTCCACACCACCTGCTGCAGGCGGCCGCTGTCGCCGTGCACCGTCGACGCGGCCGGATCCAGCTGGCTCGTCAGGCGCACGTCCTTGGCCTCGGCCGAGGGCAGCGCCGAGTCGACGGCCGCCTGCACCACGTCCAGCAGCGCGATCGGCTGCACATCGAGCCGGACCTTGCCGGCCATGATCCGGCTCAGGTCGAGCAGGTCGTCGATCAACTTGACCTGCGCCCGGGCATTGCGATCGATCACCTCGATGGCGCGCTCCAGGTCCACCGGTTTGTCGGTGTTGGCGGCGCGGCGCAGCACCTGGGTCCAGCCGAGGATGGCGCTGAGCGGCGTGCGCAACTCGTGCGACAGCGTCGCGAGGAACTCGTCCTTCACGCGCGTCGCGCGCTGCGCCTCCATGCGGGCGCTGCGCTCGGCCTGCAGCAGTTCGTCGCGCTGGCGGCTGGCGAGCTCGGCGGCCTCGGCCTGCCGGCGCTCGGTGAGGTCGCGGGTCAGCTTGGCGAAGCCGAGCAGCCGGCCGTCGCCATGGCGCAGCGCGGTGATCGTGACGTTGGCCCACAGCATCGAGCCGTCCTTGCGCACGCGCCATCCCTCGTCGATGAAGCTGCCCTTCTCGGCGGCCACCTGCAGCTCGTGGTCTGGCCAGCCGCTCTCCCGTGCCTCGCGTGGGTAGAAGATCGAGAAGTGCCTGCCGATGATGTCGGCGGCGGTGTAGCCCTTGATGCGCTCGGCACCGACGTTCCAGGTGGCGATCCTGCCGTTGGGGTCGAGCATGAAGATCGCGTAGTCGGACACGCCTTCGACCAGCAGCCGGAACCGCTCTTCGCTGCGGCGCAGGGCTTCTTCATGGCCGCGCCGCTGCGTCAGGTCGCGCGTGACCTTGGCGTAGCCGAGCAGCTGGCCGTCGGGGGCGCGCATCGCGGTGATCACGACGTTGGCCCAGAACTGCGAGCCGTCCTTGCGAACGCGCCAGCCCTCGTCCTCGAAGGTCCCGGTCGCCTGGGCCACCTCGAGCTCGTGCGTGGGCAGGCTGCGCGCCAGCGCTTCGGGCGGGTAGAAGCGCGAGAAGTGCTGGCCGATGATCTCGTGCGCGCGGTAGCCCTTGAAGCGCTCGGCACCGGCATTCCAGCTGATGACCCGGCCCTCGGGGTCGAGCATGAAGATGGCGTAGTCCCGCACGCTCTCGACGAGCAGGCGGAAACGTTC
>NZ_JBFUGW010000206.1:0-11121 GCF_056402735.1 Rhizobacter sp. P3_C12 | reverse complement strand
ACTTGTCGCCAAGCCCGGCGGCGAGCTCGCGCTGGCGCGGCGACAGCGGCGGCTGGCTCGCGGCCAGCAGCTCGGCGGTGGCGACCAGCGCGGCCAGCGGCGTGCGCAGGTCATGCGACAGCGCGGACAGCAGCGAGTTGCGCAGCCGCTCGGACTCCATCTGCACCGTCGCCCCCTGCGCCACCTCGATGTAGTGGACACGCTCCAGCGCCATCGCCGTCAACACCGCGAAGGTTTCCAGTTGCTGCCGCTGTTCGGGGATCAGCAGGAAGCGAGGCTCGGTCGGCTGGATCGCCAGCACGCCACGCGAGCGCATCGGCGCCTTCAGCGGCAGGTAGAGCCAGGCGCTGCCCGCCAGCGTGTCGGTGCCCAGGCCGGAAGCCTGGTGGTGATCCAGGGCCCATTGCGCCGTGCCGAAATCCAACCCGGCGCCGTCGGCGGGAGGTTGCAGCCGATCGCCCATGTCCAGCACATAGAGGGCCACCTGGGCCCGGAACTCGCGCGCGATCACCGCCTGTGCGACCTCGACGACGTGCTGCTGCGTCAGCGTGTTCGAGAGGTCGCGCGCCGCCTCGAACAGAGAGCGCGAACGTGCCTCGCGATGGGTCGCGACCCGCGCCTGGAAGCGCAGGCCGGCCGTGAGCTGCCCGGTGACCAGGCCGACGATCAGCATGACGGCGAAGGTCAACAGGTACTGCACGTCGGAGACGGCGAACGACAGGCGCGGCGCCACGAAGAAGTAGTCGAAGGCAGCGACGTTGAAGAACGCCGCCAGCACCGCCGGCCCCCTGCCCAGCCACACGGCCACGCACACGACCGACAGCAGGAACACCATCACGATGTTGGCCAGCGCGAAGTACGGCACCAGCAGGTGGGTGAACGCCGTGGTGCCGGCACAGGCCGCGAGTGCGAGCCCGTAGCGGCGCAGGTGCGCGACCGTGGCGGTGGCCGGCTCGGTGCCGAGGCCCCTCTCTGTCGCCACAGGCGACCGCGAGCGTCGCAACTGGCCGACTTCGAGGCGGTCGATGTCCGGCGCGATGCGCGAGATCGCCTGGCCCAGCGTGCGCCGTGGCCACCACGGCGCCCAGCGTCCGTCGGCGCCGCAGCCGAGCACCAGTTTCGACAGGTTGTTCGCCCGGGCGTGCGCGACCAGGGCGGACGCCACGTCCTGGGCCGGCAGCACGGCCGTGCTCGCCCCCAGTTCCTGCGCCAGCTTGACGGTCTGCAGGATGGCTTCGCGCCGGTGGCCGGGGAGCCGCTGCAGCGTGGGCGTCTCGACATACACCGCATGCCAGGTGACGGCCAGTTGCTGCGCCAGTCGCGCGGTGCTGCGCACCACGTGCTCGGCGCCCGGCTGCGGGCCGATGCAGCACAGCAGCGCGCCCTCGGTCTTCCAGACCTGCGCGATCGCGCGGTCGCTGCGGTAGGCCTGCACGTCGTCCTCGACGCGATCGGCGGTGCGGCGAAGCGCCAGCTCGCGCAACGCCATCAGGTTGCCCTTGCGGAAGAAGTTCTTCGCCGCGCGCTCGGCCTGCGCCGGCAGGTAGACCTTGCCGGCGTGCAGGCGCKCGATCARCTCGTCGGCCGGCGTGTCGACCATCACGATCTCGTCGGCCCGGTCGAAGAAGGTGTCGGGCAGCGTTTCCTGCACCACGATGCCGGTGATGCCGCCGACCACGTCGTTCAGGCTCTCCAGGTGCTGCACGTTCAGCGTGCTGTAGACGTCGATGCCGGCGGCCAGCAGCTCCTCGACGTCCTGCCAGCGCTTCGGGTGGCGCGAACCGGCGACGTTCGAATGCGCCAGCTCGTCGACGAGGATGAGCCCCGGCTTGCGGGCCAGGGCCGCATCGAGGTCGAACTCGGCCAGGCGCTTGCCGCGGTGGTCGATCTGCGCCGCCGGCAGCACCGGCATGCCTTCGAGCTGGGCGGCGGTGTCGCCGCGACCGTGCGTCTCGACGACACCGGCCACCACGTCCACGCCATCGGCCAGCAGCTGCCGAGCAGCGACCAGCATCGCATAGGTCTTGCCGACACCGGCAGATGAACCGAAGTAGATGCGCAGGCGACCGCGGCCCTCGCGCTGCTCGTCCGCGTGGATCTGCGCCAGCAAGGCGTCAGGGTCGGGGCGCTGGTCGTCGGTCATCGTCTCATGCAGATCAAGTTGAAGTCACAGCCAGCCGGAGCGCCGGAATCGCCACCACACGAACCCGCAGGTGGCGGCGATCAATGCCAGCGCGGCCGGGTAGCCCCAGCGCAGCTTCAGCTCCGGCATCACCTCGAAGTTCATGCCCCAGATACCGGCGAAGGCAGTGGCGACGGCGAAGATGGCGGCCCACGCCGCCAGGCGCTTCGTCACCTCGCCCTCCTCGATGGTGACCATCGACAGGTTCACGGTGATGGCGGTTGCGATGGTGTCGCGGATCGAATCGATCGCCGCGTCGATCCGCGCCAGGTGGTCACTGACATCGCGGAAGTAGGCCTGCGTGTTCTCGCACACGGCCGGTACCCGGCCCCCGTACAGCTTGCCGGCGAACTGCAGCAGCGGCGACACCGCGTGCTTCAGCGTCATCACCTTGCGCTTCAGCTCGTACAGGCGCTGGATGTTGGTGTGCGCCGCGCCGCGGATGAAGATGCGCTCTTCGATGCTCTCCAGCTCCGTCTGCAGCACTTCGAGGATCGGAAAGTAGCGGTCCACCACCGCGTCCATCAGTGCATAGAGAACGTAGCCGGATCCCTGCTTCAGCAAGCGGGGCTCGCGCTCGCAGCGCTCCCGCACGCCGAGGAAATGCTGCTTGCACCCGTTGCGCACCGACAGCACGTAGTTGGGTCCGGCGAACAGCGCCACCTCGCCGACATTCAAGTCGGTGCCGACCAGCTCGACGAGTTGCATGACCACGAACAGCGCGTCGCCATACTCCTCGACCTTGGGCCGCTGGTGGCCGTGGCTCGCATCCTCGATCGCCAGCGGATGGAGATTGAACTCCAGCCGCATGGTGTCGAGTTCCTGCGCCGACGGATCACGCAGCGCCACCCAGACGAAGCACTCGGGCTTGTCGAGGTAGTCGCTGATGTCCCGGACCGGCAGATCGACAAGCCGGGCTCCCGCCTGATAGGCCACACAGTTGATCAGCATCTCGGCGACGACGGGCGGCGGTCAGGAGGGTGTCACGTCGAGTGCCAGGTTCAGGCGCAGCACGTTGACGCGCGGCTCGCCGAGGAAGCCGAGCCAGCGCCCCTTGGTGTGCTGCTCGATCAGGTCCTGTACCTGCTTCGGCGACAGGTTCCGTGCCTTCGCGACCCGTGCTGCCTGGAACAGCGCACCCGCCACGCTGAGCTCGGGGTCGAGCCCGCTGCCCGACGCGGTCACCAGGTCGACCGGCACCGGCGCGGTGTTGCCGGGGTCGGCAGCGCGCAGCGCCTCGATGCGGCCCTTGACTGCATCGACGAGCGCCGGGTTCAGCGGCCCCAGGTTGGAGCCGCTGGAAGCGGTCGCGTTGTAGGGCATCGGCGCGGTGGCCGATGGGCGGCCCCAGATGTATTTCGGGTCGCTGAAGTTCTGGCCGATCAGCGCGGAGCCGATGGGCTTGCCGCCGCGCGTGATCAGGCTGCCGGCGGCCTCCTGGGGGAAGACGACCTGGCCGATGCCGGTCACGACGAGCGGGTAGGCGGCGCCGGTCAATGCGGTCAACACCGCGAAGGTGACGAGGGCCGGGCGAAGGAGGGACGAGACAGCGGAAGTCATGGTCGATGTTCCTCAGACAAGATGCAGCACGGACAGCAGCAGGTCGATCAGCTTGATGCCGATGAACGGCACGATCAGGCCACCGAGCCCGTAGATGAAGACGTTGCGGCGCAGCAGCGCGGCCGCACCGATCGCGCGGTACTTGACGCCCTTCAACGCCAGCGGGATCAGGAACACGATGACGATCGCGTTGAAGATCACCGCCGACAGGATGGCCGACGATGGGCTCGCGAGCCGCATCACGTCGAGCGCGGCGAGTTGCGGGTACGTGGTCGCGAACGCAGCCGGGATGATCGCGAAGTACTTGGCCACGTCGTTGGCGATCGAGAAGGTGGTCAGCGAGCCGCGCGTCATCAGCAACTGCTTGCCGGTCTCGACGATCTCCAGCAGCTTGGTCGGGTTGCTGTCGAGGTCGACCATGTTGCCGGCCTCCTTCGCGGCCTGCGTGCCGGTGTTCATCGCCACCGCCACGTCGGCCTGGGCCAGCGCCGGCGCGTCGTTGGTGCCGTCGCCGGTCATCGCGACGAGGCGACCGTCGGCCTGGTGGTCGCGGATCATCTTCAGCTTGGCCTCGGGCGTGGCCTCGGCCAGGAAGTCGTCGACGCCGGCCTCGGCTGCGATGGCCGCCGCGGTGAGGCGGTTGTCGCCGGTGATCATCACCGTCTTGATGCCCATGCGGCGCAGTTCGGCGAAACGCTCCTTGATGCCGCCCTTGACGATGTCCTTCAGCTCGACCACGCCGAGCACTCGCGCCCCGTCGGCCACCACCAGCGGCGTGCTGCCCTTGCGCGCCACCTCCTCGGCAGCGGCCTGCACGTCGGCGGGGAAACTGCCGCCCAACGACTGCACATGCTTGCGGACAGCGTCACCCGCGCCCTTGCGCAGCTGACGCAGCGTGCCGTCGCCGTTGTCGATGTCGACACCGCTCATGCGCGTCTGTGCGGTGAACGCGACGAACGCCACCTTGTGGCTCGTCAGGTCGCGCTCGCGCAGGTTGAACTTCTGCTTGGCCAGCACCGTGATGCTGCGGCCTTCCGGCGTTTCATCCGCCATCGACGCGAACTGCGCCACGTCGGCCAGCACCTGCTCGGTGATGCCCTTGGCGGGCACGAAGGCCGAGGCCTGGCGGTTGCCGAGCGTGATCGTGCCGGTCTTGTCGAGCAGCAGCACGTCGACGTCGCCGGCGGCTTCGACCGCGCGGCCCGAGGTGGCGATCACGTTGGCGCCCATCATGCGGCTCATGCCGGCCACGCCGATGGCCGACAGCAGCGCACCGATGGTGGTCGGGATCAGGCACACCAGCAACGCGATCAGCGTGGTGATCGTCACCGGCGTTCCCAGCTTGGCGGCGTCGACGCTGAAGATCGAGAACGGCAGCAGCGTCACGGTGACGACCAGGAACACGATCGTCAGCGCCACCAGCAGGATCGTCAGCGCGATCTCGTTCGGCGTCTTCTGGCGCTTGGCGCCCTCGACCATCGCGATCATGCGGTCGAGGAAGGATTCGCCAGGGTTCACGCTGATGCGCACCACCAGCCAGTCCGACAGCACGCGGGTGCCACCGGTGACCGACGCGAAGTCGCCGCCCGATTCGCGGATCACCGGCGCGGATTCTCCGGTGATCGCGCTCTCGTCGACCGAGGCCACGCCTTCGATCACCTCGCCGTCGAGCGGGATGGTGTCGCCCGCCTCGACCAGCACGACCGCGCCCTTGCGCAGCTCGTCTGCCTCCATCGGGTGCCACGAGGAGCCATGGCGCGGCTGCTCCAGCTTCTTCGCGATCGTCTTGCGCTTCATGCCGCGCAGCGATGAGGCTTGCGCCTTGCTGCGGCCTTCGGCGATCGCTTCGGCGAAGTTCGCGAACAGCACGGTGAACCACAGCCAGAGTGCCACGGCCAGGATGAAGCCTTGCGGCGCCTCGCCCTTTCCGCCGAGCGCCTGCACCCACAGCAGCGACGTGATGATGCTGCCGACGTAGACGACGAACATCACCGGGTTGCGCCACTGCACGCGCGGGTCGAGCTTGCCGAATGCGGAGGCGATGGCCGGCTTCACGAGCGCCGGGTCGAACATCGAGAAATTCTGGACGGTTGTCATTGCGGATTCCACAGCATCAGGTGCTCGACCACCGGCCCCAGGGCCAGCGCCGGCACGTAATTGAGCAGGCCGACCAGCAGCACGCTGCCGATCAGCAGGGTGACGAACAGCGGGCCGTGCGTCGGCAGCGTGCCGGCCGTGACGGCCAGGCGCTTCTTCGCGGCCAGCGAGCCGGCGATCGCGAGCACCGGCACGATGACGCCGAAGCGGCCGAACCACATCGCCACCGCCAGCAGCATGTTGTAGAACGGTGTGTTGGCCGACAGGCCCGCGAAGGCGCTGCCGTTGTTGTTGGCGGCCGACGTGAGGGCGTAGAGGATCTCCGAGAAGCCGTGCGCGCCGGGGTTGGCGATGCCGGCCTTGCCGGCATCGGCCAGCACCGCGATGGCAGCCCCGGCCAGCACCAGGATCGGCGTGACCAGGATCGCGATCGAGGTCATCTTCATCTCGTGGGTCTCGATCTTCTTGCCCAGGTACTCGGGCGTGCGGCCGATCATCAGCCCGGCGATGAACACCGCGAGGATCGCGAAGATCAGCATGCCGTACAGCCCGGTGCCGACGCCGCCGAAGACGACCTCGCCGAGTTGCATCAACACCAGCGGCACCATGCCGCCCAGCGGCGTGAACGAGTCGTGCATCGCGTTCACCGCGCCGCACGAGGCAGCCGTGGTGATGGCGGCGAACAGGCCGCTGGCGGCGATGCCGAAGCGCGCTTCCTTGCCTTCCATGTTGCCGCCCGGCTGCGTGGCACTCGCCACCTGGTCGACGCCGAGCTGCGCGAGCAGCGGGTTGCCCTGCTGTTCCTGCGCGGTGACGACGACCACCGAGACGACGAAGATCGCCGTCATCGCCGCCAGCACCGCCCAGCCTTGCCGCATGTCGCCGACCATGCGGCCGAACATGAACACCAGCGCGGCCGGAATCAGGAAGATCGACAGCATCTGCAGGAAGTTGGCGAGCGGCGTCGGGTTCTCGTACGGGTGCGCCGAGTTCGTGTTGAAGAAGCCACCGCCGTTGGTGCCGAGCATCTTGATCGCCTCCTGCGACGCGACCGGGCCCATCGCGATCGACTGCGGCGAGGCCTGCAGCGTCGTCACGTCCTGGTAGGCGTCGACGTTCTGGATCACGCCCTGGCCGACCAGCACGAGCGCGAACACCAGCGACAGCGGCAAGAGCACATAGGCGGTGACGCGCGTGATGTCGACCCAGAAGTTGCCGATCGACGCCGACGAGCGGGCCGCGAAGCCGCGCACCAGCGCGATCACGACGACGATGCCGGTGGCGGCCGACAGGAAGTTCTGCACCGTCAGCGCGAGCATCTGCGTCAGGTAGCTCATCGTCGACTCACCGGCATAGCCTTGCCAGTTGGTGTTGGTGACGAAGCTGATCGCGGTGTTGAACGACGAGTCGGCGCTGACCGCGGCCATCGCCTGCGGGTTGAACGGCAGCACGCCTTGCAGGCGCTGCAGCGCATAGACGGCCAGCACGCCGAGCAGGTTGAACACCACCAGCGCGGTGGCGTAGTGGCGCCAGCCCATGCCGCCGGCGGCGTCGACACCGGCGATTCGGTACAGGCCGTGTTCGGCCTTCACGAACGGCGAGAGCCAGCGGGGGAATCGCCCTTCGGCGACGGCGGCCAGCCACCGGCCCAGCGGCCAGGCGAGCAGTGCGAGGATGGCCAGGAAGGCCACCAGAAGCATCCAGGCTTGCGAGTTCATCAGAAGTCCTCCGCCTTGAGCAACGCATAGACGAGGTACACGAGCAGGCCCAGCGATGCCAGGCCGGCCAGCCCATACAGAAACGGAAAGTCCATGGACTCCTCACGACGGTGATTCGGATGTCCAGGAGCGTAGGGACGGGCGTATCAAATCGGTGTATGGATTCGGGTGCTGCGCATCAAGACGGCGTAAAGACTCTGAATCCGCCCCTGGACGCCAGGACCGTTAAAGTAGCGCTGCCGCGCCGTTGCTCGAACAGGCGCAGCCACAGGGAGCCAGCCATGCCTTCGATCCTCGTCGTCGACGATTCGGCGTCCATGCGTCAGATGGTGTCGTTCACCCTCAAGAGCGCCGGCTATGCCGTGACCGAGGCCGTGGACGGCCAGGATGCCTACGAGAAAACCACCGCGCGCGACTTCGACCTGGTGCTGACCGACCAGAACATGCCCCGCATGGACGGCCTCAGCCTGACGCGCAAGCTGCGCGACAACCCCAAGTTCAAGAGCGTGCCGATCCTGGTGCTGACCACCGAGTCCAGCGACCAGATGAAGCAGGCCGGCCGCAGCGCCGGAGCGACCGGCTGGCTGGTCAAGCCCTTCGATCCGGCCAAGCTCATCGAGGTCATCCAGAAGGTGCTGCGCTAGAGCCCCATCCGGCAGGGTAAACCCCCATCGCTGCCAACTGTTCGACATAAATCAGCTTCGCGCCGCCACGCGCTCAAGCCGGTCACCCTGCACGTCGATATCCGGGCAAGCGTTCGACAGAGACGCCCGTACATCGCTTCGATGGAGACTGTCATCGTGTCATCACCCCCCGCCGCTGCCGAACGACTGGCCGTCACCGACGCCGCGCTTGCGCCAGGCCGCGCCCCGCTGGCGTCCCAGGCCTACCAGGCGTTCCTCGAACAGGCGCAGGTCGGCGTGTTCCTGATCCAGGACGGCCGCTTCCGCTACGTCAACCCGAAGGTGGTGGAACTGCTGGGCTACACCGAAGCCCAGCTGATCGGCATGGTCGCGACCGTCGTGGTGCATCCGCAGGACGTGGGCCGCGTGGCCGAGCACATCCGCCAGCGCATGGCCGGCGTCGCCGGCTCGGCCTACGACATCCGCTGCGTGCGCGCCGACGGCAGCGTGTTCGCCGCCCGCGTGTTCGGGCGCCGCATCGACTTCGAAGGCCGCGAGGCCGACCTGGTGACGCTCAGCGACGTCAGCGAGATCCAGCACGCACGCGAGCTGTCCGAATGGCGGGCGCGCATGCTGGCGCAGACCGAGTTGCTGTGCCGCAGCGGCTCGGTGGAGATCGACCTGGCCTGCCGGCGCGCCACGCTGTCGTCCGGCGCCTATGCGCTGCTGGGCGAGACGCACGAGCCGGGAACGCTGTCGATCTCGGCCGCGCTGCGCTGGCTCCCGCGCGACGAGCGCCGCTACGTGATGTCGATCTGGCGCGGCGCGGCGCCCGGCGATCCGTTCGAATTCCAGCACCGGCTGCTGCGCGCCGACGGCAGCCGGCTGGTGGTGCTGCACCGTGGCATCGTCGACGTCGGCACCGACGGCGAATCGCTGCGCGGCGTCATCATCCTGCAGGACATCACCGCGCAGCGCGAAGCCGAAGGCCGCATCCAGGAGCTCGCCAACTACGACGAGCTGACCGGCCTGCCCAACCGCGTGCTGCTGCTCGACCGCGTCGACGCCGCGGCCCATGCGGCGCAATGGGACGGCAGCCGCTTCACGCTGCTGTCGCTGAACGTCGCGCAGGTCGAACAGGTCGAGGAGACGATGGGCTTCGGCGCCGGCGACACCCTCGCGATGGCCGTCGCGGCCCGCCTGTCGGGTCTGTGCAAGAGCGACGAGACGCTCGCGCACCTGGGCGGCGGCGAGTTCGCGGTGCTGCTGGACCCGTCCCTCGCCGACGACGAGAACGCGGTGCTGGAACGCGCGCGCGCCATCCTCGACGGGCTGCGCCTCCCCGAGAGCGTCGGCAAGACCGAGGTGTACCTGAGCTGCTCGGTGGGCGTCGCGACCTACCCGGGCGACGCCGACAACGCCCATCGCCTGCTCGAATGCGCCCAGACGGCGCGCCTGCACACCGACAGCGGTGCGAGCCGCATCGCCTTCTTCACGCCGCAGGCGAACGAGCATGCCGTGCGCCGCATGACGCTCGAATCCGCGCTGCGCCGCGCCATCGGGCGCCAGGAACTGTCACTGCACTACCAGCCCCAGGTCGACCTCACCGACGGCCGGCTGCTCGGCGTCGAGGCGCTGGTCCGCTGGCATTCCAGCGAGCTCGGCGACGTGCTGCCGGTCGAGTTCATCCCGGTGGCCGAGCAGACCGGGCTCATCATCCCGATCGGCGAATGGGTGCTGCGCAGCGCCTGCACGCAGGCGGCGGCCTGGGCCCGCGCCGGCCTGCCCGAGCTGCGCGTGCACGTGAACCTGTCGCCGCTGCAGCTGCAGCAGCCCGACATCGCCAAGCGCCTGCACGCCATCCTGCTCGAGACCGGTGCCAACCCGGCGCACCTGGGGGTCGAGGTGACCGAGAGCATGCTGACGGTCGACGTCGAGCACGCGTCGCGCATCCTGCGCGAGCTGAAGGCGATCGGCGTCGAGATCTCGCTCGACGACTTCGGCACTGGCTACTCGAACCTCGGCGTGCTGCGGACGCTGCCGATCGACATCGTGAAGATCGACCGCTCGTTCGTGCACGACGTGACCGCGGCGCCGGAAGACGTCTCGATCACGCGCGCCGTGCTGACGATGGCCCATGGCCTGCAGATGAAGGTGCTCGCCGAGGGCGTCGAGACCGAAGGCCAGCTGAACCTGCTGATCGCCAACGGCTGCGACATGATCCAGGGCTTCTTCTTCAGCGAACCCGTGCCGGCCGAAGAGGTCGAGCGCATGCTGCGCGAGAAGTACCGGCTGCCCGACCGCTTCCTGACGCGCAGCCAGCGCAAGCGCACGCTGCTGCTGGTGGACGACGAGGAGAACATCGTGTCCTCGCTGCGCCGCCTGTTCCGCCGCGACGGCTACCACATCGTCACCGCCAACAGCGGCGCCGAAGGGCTGCAGCGCCTGGCCGAGGTCAACGTCGACGTCATCGTGTCGGACCAGCGCATGCCCGGCATGACCGGCGTCGAGTTCCTGCGCCGCGCCAAGGAGCTGTACCCCGACACGGTGCGCATGGTGCTGTCCGGCTACACCGAACTGCAGTCGATCACCGACGCGGTGAACGAAGGCGCGATCTACAAGTTCCTCACCAAGCCCTGGGACGACGAACGGCTGCGCGCCCACGTCGCCGAGGCGTTCCGGCAGAAGGACCTGGCCGACGAGAACCGGCGCCTGGCGCACGAAGTGCACAGCGCCAACCACGAGCTGGCGCTCGTCAACCAGCGCCTGGAAGAACTGCTGGCGCGCCAGCGCGAGCAGACCAGCCTCGAGGAAAGCCGCGCCGCCAATGCGCGCGGCGTGCTGGAGAACGTGCCGACGCCCATCATCGGCATCGATGCCGACGGCATGATCGCCTTCGTCAACCGCGACGCGCAGGCCCTGCTGTGCGACGTCCCGGCAC
>NZ_JBFUGW010000205.1:0-11139 GCF_056402735.1 Rhizobacter sp. P3_C12 | reverse complement strand
GCGGTGCACCGCGCCGGTCAGCGCCTGGCCGAGGCCCGCCTGCTGGCCGGCCGTGAGCCGGGCCAGGCGCTCCAGCATCACCTCGGCCTGCGGTGCCACCTGGGTGCGGTACAGGTAGAGGTCTTCGTAGGCGCGCTCGCCGTTCAGGATGCCGATGATCTGCAGCGCGAGCTCGGTCACCTCGGCACGCTGGCGCCCGAGGTGGTCGAGCAGCGCGTTCTGCCGCGCGTCGAGCACGGCCCGCCGGGCCGCCACCGCGTTCCAGGCCGCGGCATTGGTGGACAGCTGCGGGCCGTAGGCCAGCTTGAAGCTCAGCTCGCCCGACGCGCCGTAGGCGATGAGGTTGGTCACCATCGCGTCGAACGAGGTCTGGAAGCGCAGCAGGTCGGACACCAGCTCGCGGCTGTGCGGGCTCGACTCGCGCGACCGCTGCAGCTCGAGGATGCGGCTGACGCCGTCGAGCACCTGCACGCGCCTGGCCTGCACGTCGACGCGACACAGCCGCAGCGCGGGCTGGTTCTTCAGCGGGTTGTCGTGCAGGTCGAACAGCTGCTTCGGCAGGCCCTCCCAGCGGCGGTAGTCGGTCGTCAGGTCGCTGACGAGGCGCGCCGCGCCCGTCTCGGCCCAGCTGTTCGACATGGCCTGCAGCGCGGCCAGGCGATCCTCGAACTCGCGCCGGGCGACCTGGTACTGCTGCACGTCCTGCGGATCGCTGAGCACCAGGTAGCCGCGCACGTGCAGTTGCATGCTGAGCAGGCTGGCCTGCGCCTGCGTCGAGGCGAGCGACGCGGGGCGGCGCAGGTTCTCGGCCAGCGCGATGTCGCGCGTCAGGTGCTGGCCCGCCAGCAAGGCCAGCAGCACGACCAGCACCGTGACGCCGGCCAGCACGCCGAAGGCCCCCGTCAGCTTGCTGCCGATGCCGAGCGTGTGCCAACGCTCCCAGCGCTCCCGGCGCGCCGCCCCGTTCATCGCGGCAGCCCGAGCGAGGCCCGGAAGGCGCTGCGCTGCGTGTTGCGCCCGAGCCGCACCGTGATCTCCTCGAAGTCGACGGAGGCGGCCCTGAGTGCGGCCTGCGGGCTCAGTTGCCCGCTGGTCGCGGCGGCCAGGCGCAGGTCCAGCGACTGCCAGTAGCTGAAGGCGCCGGGGATGCGCAGGTAGGGCAGCTGCAGCGGGTTGCTGAAGGTGTCGTCATAGGCCTGCAGGTAGTCGCGCACGTCGGTGGCATCCCAGCCGGCCTGCAGGTAGTCGTCCAGGCGGCCGCTGCCCTTGGGCGGCAGCAGGTGGTAGCGGCGGCCCGGGTCGATGCCGTCCCAGCCGCGCGCGGCATAGACGCGCGACTTCGGCTCGCTGGCCATCAGCGCCAGCAGGTAGTAGGTGGCCGCCGGCGCCTTCGAGTCGCGCGAGATCACGCCCGCCCAGGAGCCGCCGGTGGTGTTGCCGACGCGGTTGGGACGCTCGGTCTTCACCCACCGGTGCCGGCCTGCGTCGTAGTACTCGAAGGTGCCGGGCAGTTGCGCCGAGCCCACCTTGCCGCGCACCCGGCTGCCCGGCTGCTGCGCGAGCGCGCCGAGGTCGCCCCAGGTGAGCGTGAGCGCGGCGCGCCCGGACAGGAAGTAGTCCCAGCCGCGACCGAGGTCCCAGTTGAGCATCTCCTTCGGGCCGAACTGCACCAGGTCGACCAGCATCGCGAGGGCGCGCACGTGGCCCGGGCTGTCCAGCAGGGGCTTCATGGTCTGCGGGTCGAACCAGTACAGGTGCGGGTTGTCCGGGCCGATCACGAAGGGCGCGGACAGCGACATGAAATGGAACATGCCCTGCGCCCCGGCGCGCAGCGGCAGCAGCAGGCCGTGGTCCGGCTCGCCGTCGCCGTTGAGGTCCTTGCCGTTGAAGTACGCGGCGATGTCGCGGAACTGCTCCCAGGTGGCCGGCGGCGCCAGCGGATAGCCGTGGATCTTCTGGAAGGCGGCCCGGTGCTGCGGGTCGGCCAGCAGGTCGCGCCGGTAGTACATCACCTGGCCGTCGTGGTCGTTGGCCACCATGTACTTGTGCCCGCCGAACTCGAGCAGGCTGCGCGGCGCCGGCAGCACCTCGGCGATGTTCCAGGCCGGGAAGCGCGGATCCTTGTAGTAGCGGTCGTACGGCACGAGGTGCTTGCCGGCGACCAGCTCGCCGAGCCACCAGGCGCCGGCGATGCAGGCGTCGTAGCGGCCGGTGCCGTTGGTCAGGTCGGAGATCAGCGTGGCGAACAGCTCCTCGTGGGGCCGCTGCACGATCTCGAGCGTGGCGCCGGTGGCGGCCTCGAATTCGGGCTTGATCTCCAGCACCGGCCCGCCGATGCCCTGGCCTTCGGCGACCAGCACCGTGACGTGCTGTCCCGCGAACGGGCAGCGGCCCGGCGTGCAGGGCGGGGCCACGCGGGGCGGCAGCACGTCGCCGGGGCGCACCACGGTCGTGTCGGAGCCCTTGGGCCGGGGCTGCGGCTCGGCGCCATACGCCACGCTTGCGCCGAGCAGACCCGCTGCGAACGCGTGGACGGCCCGCGCCGGCCAAAGCTTGCGACCCATGCTCGTCTCCTCAACGCACACCGCTGGGCGACTGGGATCTTGCGCCTTCGGCCGCGGGTCTTGAACCTTCGGCGGGACGTTTCCAGGGTAAACGAGGGTGTCGACTCCGGCATTGACAAGACGATGCATCGGCCCATCATCATTGCCTGCAGGGGGCGTCTCTCCGTCCGAGCGGAGAACCAGGAGAAGGCGAATGATCGACCGGCGCAGTGCACTCGCGTGGGGCGGTTCGTTGCTGTGGGCTGCGGCCCTGCCCGCGGCTCGGGCGCAGCCCCGCCATCGCATCGTCATCATGCCCAAGCTGGTGGGCATCGCGTACTACGACGCCGTCAAGACGGGCATCGATGCGGCAGCGCGCGAGCTGCCCGACATGGCGGTGACCTGGACCGGGCCGACGCAGGACCAGGTGGAGCGGCAGATCGAGATGATCGAGCGCCTGATTCCGGCGAAGCCCGACCTGATCGCGGTGGCGGCGAACGATCCGGTGGCCATCGTGCCGGTGCTGCAGAAGGCGCAGCGGGCCGGCATCCACGTCATCAGCTGGGACGCCGACAGCCAGCTGCGCGAGTTCTTCGTCAACCTGGTCGATTTCGAGGCCTTCGGCAGCCAGCTGGTCGACGCCCTGCGCGCCGAGACCGGCCCGAAGGGCGACATCGCCATCGTGACGACGAGCTTCGCGGCGCCGAACCAGAGCAGCTGGATCGATGCGATGAAGCGGGCGATCTACGCGCGCCATCCGGGGCTGCGCATCGTCGACATCCGCCCCGCCGGCGAGAGCACCGAAGAGGCCTACCGGATTGCCCAGGACTGCCTGAAGTCGCTGGCCGGGCTGAAGGGCCTCGTCGCGCTCGGGTCGCCCAACCTGCCGGGTGTCGCGCGCGCGGTGCGCGATGCCGGGCTGGCCGGCAAGGTGGCCGTGGTGGGCAACTCCACGCCGAACCTGATGCGCGAGTTCCTGAAGGACGGCACGGTCCGGACCGTGCTGCTGTGGAATGCGCCGGACCACGGCTACCTGACCGTGCATGCCGCGCGGCAGCTGCTGGCCGGCGGGCTGAAGGCGGGGCAGCCGTTCCAGGCCGGCCGGCTGGGCAGCTTCACGCCGCGCCGGGATGCGATCAGCCTGCAGGTGGCCTTGCCGGTGATGGTGTTCACCAAGGCCAACGTGGACCAGCACAATTTTTGAGCCCGCTGTGAAGATCGGCACGCGACTCAACCTGGTCTCGCTGGCGGCCATCCTCGTGATGACCGCCGCGGTGCTGGGTGCCGCCGTGTTCTTTCTCGAAGCGGAGCTGCGGCAGTCGCGCGAACGGCTGATGCAGCTCGAGCTGCAGGGGGCCACGCAGTCGATCCGGCAGCAGCTCAACCGCTCGGGCGTGGTCGCCGCCGCCAGGGAGGCCGAAGCGCAGCTGCTGCGGCTGCGCGCCAAGGAGGGCTTCGCGTCGGCGACGCTGTTCATCGTCGAGAAGAACGACAACCGCGTCGTCTACCACCCGGACTTCCACATCGGCGATCGCGTGGACTATGGCTTCGTCGACGAGATGATGCGGCGCCAGGCGGGCACGCTGGAATACAGCTACAAGGACGAGCGACGCATGGCCGTGTTCCACACGCTGGTGCCGGTCGACTGGCTGGTGGGCGTGGCCGTGGCGCGCCGCGAGGTGCAGGCGGCCCTGTTCGGGTTCATGGGCGCGATCGGCGGCATCACCTTCGCGGCCTTGTGCCTGAACGCGATCGCGGTCGGCCTGTTCGGGCGCTGGCTGTTGCGCCGCATCGGCGTGACGCTCGACTGCGTGCGGCGGATCGAGCACGGCGACATGACGGCCCGCATCGCGCCCGGCACGCACGGCGGGTCCGACGACGAGATCGGTGCCTTGCAGCGCAGCATCGACGCGATGGGCGAGCGCATCGAGCAGCGCACCCGCGAGCAGCTCGAGACACAGGAGGCGCTGCGCGCCAGCGAGGCGCGCGTGCGCCGGGTGGTCGAGTCCAGCATGATCGGCGTGTTCTTCTGGGACACCACGGGGGCGATCACGGAGACGAACGATGCCTTCCTGGAGATCGTCGGCTACGACCGCGCCGACCTGCACGCCGGCCTGGTGAACTGGGAGCGGCTCACGCCGCCGCAGCAGGCCGATGCCGACCAGCAGGCCATCAAGCAGCTGCGCGAGACCGGCCGCTGCCAGCCCTACGAGAAGCACTACATCCGCAAGGACGGGAGCCTGGTGCCGGTGCTCATCGGGGCCGTGTTGCTGAGCGATTCGATGCACCAGGGCGTGGCCTTCATCGTCGACCTCACCGAGCGCCGGCAGGCCGAGACCGACCGCCAGGCGCGCCGCGATGCGGAGGCGGCCAGCTCGGCCAAGAGCGAGTTCCTGGCCAACATGAGCCACGAGATCCGCACGCCGATGAACGCGATCCTCGGCATGTCGTACCTGGCGCTGCAGAGCGGGCTGAACCCGCAGCAGCACAACTACATCCAGAAGGTGCACGGCTCGGCGGAGTCGCTGCTGGGCATCATCAACGACATCCTCGACTTCTCGAAGATCGAGGCCGGCAAGCTCGACATGGAGACGATCGCGTTCAGCCTCGGCGACGTGATGGACAACGTGAGCAACCTGCTGGGGATGAAGGCGGACGAGAAGGGCCTGGAGCTGGTGTTCGCGGTGCCGCCGCAACTGCCGGCGGTGATGGGCGATCCGTCGCGCCTGGGGCAGGTGTTGCTGAACCTGGGCAACAACGCCATCAAGTTCACCGAGCGCGGCGAGGTGGTCGTGGCCATCGACGTGATCGAGCGGGACGACGTGTCGGTGCAGCTGCGTTTCGAGGTGCGCGACACCGGCGTCGGCATCGACCGCGAGCAGCAGCAGCGCCTGTTCGAGGCGTTCACGCAGGCCGACGCCTCGACCAGCCGGCGCCACGGCGGCACGGGCCTGGGGCTCGCGATCAGCCGCAACCTGGTGCGGCTGATGGGCGGCGAGCTGGCCGTCGACAGCGAGCCGGGTTGCGGCAGCCGCTTCCACTTCAGCGTGCGCTACGGCCTGCAGAAGGGGGTGGCCGCACGGCCGCCGGCACTGCGCCGGGACGGCCTGCGCGGCGGCCGTGCGCTGGTGGTGGACGACAACGCCAGCGCCCGCGACGTGATCGCCGCGATGATGGGCGCGCTCGGATTGACGGCCGATACGGCCAGCGATGGCCGGGACGCGCTGCGCCGGCTGGAGCATGCCGACGCGCACGACGAGCCCTACGACCTGCTGCTGCTCGACTGGAAGATGCCCGGCATGGACGGCATGGAGTGCGCCCGCCTGCTGTCACGGTCTGCCGGGCGGCGCCACCCGTTGCCGATGGTGCTGATGCTGACGGCCTTCAGCCGGGCCGACGCGCAGCAGCGGCTGGTCGAGCAGGCGCTCGCGGTCAGTGCGCTGCTCACCAAGCCGGTCACGCCGTCGACGCTGCTGGATGCCTGCAGCAAGGCACTCGGCCTGGCGGTGCACCATCCCACGCGCCTGGTGCAGCGCGAAGAAGACCTGGCCCGGCACCGGGCCGGCCTGAGCGGCGCGCGCATCCTGCTGGTGGAGGACAACCCCATCAACCAGGAACTGGCGCTGGACGTGCTGCGCCGCGCCGGCCTGGTCGTGAGCGTCGCCAACGACGGCCAGGAGGCGCTCGACATGCTGGAGGCCGAGCCGTTCGATGGCGTGCTGATGGATTGCCAGATGCCGGTGCTGGACGGGTTCGCGGCGACCCGGGCGCTGCGCCGGCAGCCGCGGCTGCGGGATTTGCCGGTCATCGCGATGACGGCGAATGCGATGGTCGGGGATCGCGAGGCCGTGCTCGCGGCCGGCATGAACGACCACATCGCCAAGCCGATCAAGGTCGAGGAGATGTTCGCGACGCTGGCGCGCTGGGTGCGGCCGGCCGAGCCGGCTGCGAAGCGGGGTTCGGGCTGAATTCACTGGAACCTGGCCTGTGGGGTTGCCGGCACAATGCCGGCATGCCGAATCCCGCTGCCGTCGACACCGTCCAGGCGTTCTGGCGCCTGATGGCGACCAACGATTTCTTCGCCGTGGCGCAGGTGCTGGCGCCTGGCTTCGTGCTGGAGTGGCCGCAGTCGAACGAGCGCATCCGTGGCGCGCAGGACTTCGCGCAGATGAACGCCGAGTACCCGGCCCACGGGCCGTGGCGCTTCACGGTCAACCGGCTGGTGGGTGGGCAGGGCGAGGCGGTGTCGGACGTGTCGATCACCGATGGCGTGCAGTCGGCGCGCGCGCTCAGTTTCTTCACAGTGGTAGACGGGCTCATCACGCGGCTGGTGGAGTTCTGGCCCGAGCCGTATGCGGCGCCTGCGAACCGGGCGCACCTGGTCGAGCCGATCGACCCCGCGACGTGAGGCCCCGTGTTCAAGCTGCTGCTGCGTTGCCTGTTCTTCATCGGGGGTGTCGTGCTGCTGAGCGACACCGCACTGCCGCTGCGCGATGAAACCCTGAGGGTCGACCAGCACACGAGCCACGTCAACGATGGCGAGTCGGCGCGCCGCGACAACCGCTCCGGCGACACCAGCTACACGCTGCACCTGGTGGGTGGGCGGGTGGCGAGTTGCTCGGTCGGGTATGCGGCCTACCAGCGGCTGAAGGACGGCGATGCGATCCAGGTGCAGGCGACGCGGCTGCTGCGCCAGTGCGTGCACATTGCGCGCGACGGTGAGCGGGTCGAGTCGAACCGCCACTGGCGCTGGATCGCGATGGTGATCGGCGGCGTGCTGATCGCGCTGGCGATCGGGTGGCTGCGGGCGGATGACGAGGATGGGAGCATCAGCCTGGCGTGAGGCCGATGCCGTGCATCGCCAGCGCTTGCAGTGACCGTCGATCTCCCGGTCGTGTCATTTCCGACCCGTGCCTGCGGCCACCAGGACGATACCGAGCATCATGGCGCCGAGGCTCCAGGCGATCCCGGTCAACGACCACGCGAGCTTGAGCCAGACGGCGCCGCCGATGCCCAGCAATCCGCCGATGACGGCCAGTGCCTGGCGCCACATCGGGAGAGGAGCCAGAACCTGCGCGATGGAATCGATGGCGCTTCGCTCCTGCAACTCGATGGGCTTGGCAGCAGCTGTCGTTCCGGCGGCGCGAGCCGCGTCGATCTGCCGTCCGGTCGCCCTGGCCGGGAAGCCGCAAGACGTGCAGTGATCGGCGTGTGGTGGATTGGCCCCCTCGCAGGCGAAGCATTGCCACGCATAGGTGCGCTCCGAGTTCGACAAGCTGAACCTCCCCTGGTCAGAATCAGTTGGCGAACGGGCTCGTGCACCACTGCTGTTCGCAGGGCACGCCATCATTGTTGCCGTCCATCTTCGTGTCCGGGCAATTCTTCAGGAAGAACTTCGCTTCACGGCCGGCGCCGGTCCACGACGATGTCGCTGCGCCCTTGCGCGCCGATGCGGTACCAGGTGATCACGAGATCGTCCGCCGAAAACAGCGCAACGTCCGCGGCCAGGCCACTGCGCTCGCGATCCAGCAATGACGGTGATCGCCACGGACCGGCCGCTGCTGTCGAGGCCAGCACCGGGCTATCGATGCCGCCTTGCGAGACGTTCCAGACGGCCACCGCGGAGCCTGTCCCGCCACTGGCCAGGCGCGGCAGCACGGGATAGCCGGTGTCGTAGCGGGCGATCAATGCAGGGGTACTCCAGGCTCCCTGAGACACATCGAAGCGGGCGCTCCGGATGCTGCTTGGCGCGATGGCGTCGCTCAGCCCGGTCCAGATGAGGGTGATCGAAGACGAGTCCGTGGGTACCCATGCCAGCTCGCGCAGTGTGGGGTCCTCGCCGGTGTCGACGCGCGTCGGTGTGGCGTCCCAGGCACCTGCGGTCAAGCGCTTCGACTGCAGCGCCGGGTAGCCGCTCGGCGACCCTTCGAACCACACGGCAAGCCACCCGTCCGGACCGGCGGAAATGATGTCGTACGCGGCATGCAGCGCGTCGCCGCCATCCACGGCCTGGGCCGCCTCCCAGTACGCCGTGGTGGCGCCGTGTCGGGAGCTCATCAGCGTTTGCGGCGCCACCACCGCCGCGCCCGATGGCGCCAGCGCTTCGGTCCAGATCAGGGTCAGCGAGCCGTCCGCGCTCGCGGCATGCCGCGGAGCCCCCATGACCGTGCCGGCCGGCGCAACCGCGACGAGAGCCGGGACCGACCATTCGCCGCGCGCCGACCTCTGGGCCGACATCAGTTCGGACTCGCCGGTCACGCTCGCCTGTTGCCACACGGCCGACGCGCGGCCATCCTTCAGCGGAATCAATTGCAAGTCGCCGGCGGTCGGGGCCCGGGTGACCAGGTCGGTTCTCCAGGTGCCGGGGACCTGGGTGGCGAAGTGCACCGCGGACCCGTTGCCGGCGTGGTCGCTCCACGCGGCGACCGGTGTCGAGCCCGCCATCACGATCTGGACATCCCGCACGACGCTTTCGACCGGCACCGAGACGCGGCTGCGGACGATTCGTCCCGACGGGTCCACATTCGCCGCAAAGACGGTTTCGCCGGCCGGGGCCGATTCGGTCCAGGCGATCCACGCCGATCCGTCCGGGGCGGCCGCGACCCGCGGCGCCAGAATCATCGGCAGCGACTCGATCGTGACGTGATAGTTGTCGGCCGGGGTGTCGCCGCCGCCACAGGCGAACACCGCRCACGCGGCCAGCAGGAGGGAGGTGGCTCTCAGCGCGCGAGGCAGCATGGTGGGGGCGGTGCGTTGGCGGAAGCTCAGGGATTCGAACCCTTATCTAAACCATTCTTCTGTGGTTTGAGGGGGTGCAGGGGGGCGCTGCCCTGTGGACAACCTCTCCTTGCTCGATGCACAACTGTGCGACCAATGTGGAAGGCGTGGGATTCGAACCCACGGAGGACTCGCGCCCTCGCCGGTTTTCAAGACCGGTGCCTTAAACCACTCGGCCAGCCTTCCAAACTTGAGTCTAACCGGGACTTGAACCGACCTTCTTCCTCACAGTGGCGAACAGGCGACTAGTCGCACAGTAGAGCCCACGAACGGAATCCGGCGATGGTCGGCACTCGCCCTGCTGTCCGCGGTGTGGGCCGGATTCGCGCTGACCCTGGCCGGGCCGGTGAAGCCTGCCTGCACGAGAGACCCTCTTCCTGAACTCGACGCAGCACCTCGAGCTTCAGTCCCTGATCGTAGTTGGTTCGCTTCTTCGTCGTCACGCCCTTTGCACCATGAGCGCTGTATGCAGCAACCCACTTCCTCAGCGAGTCGAAGCCCACGCCGTACGCCTCAGCTGCGGCCCGCAGACAGGCAACCGAGACGTTGACCCCGCTGCGTTGAAGTTCGATGCGGATGTCGGGCTGCGGCTTCGGGGCGGGCAGTTGCAGGGGGACGAACTCAGGGGCCGGCGGTGCAGACGTCGTCGAGGTCGGTAACGGGGCGAGCAGCAGCGCTCCGCGCTGCTCTGCCTCGTTCACCGATCTGCGCAGCAGGTTCGCATTGATGCCGTTGGCCATCGCCACGGCTGCGCTCGACATGCCAGGTTGCTCGCAGGCCGCCACGAGCTGCGCCTTGAACTCGGCGCTGTGCTTGCGCCTTCGGCGGCGGCCAGCCGCCTTCACTACAGTAGCGTCCACGTGTCCACGGAGAAGTTAAGTGGAGTAGAGCCTCCTATGGCTGCGACCTCAGATCAAGATGACTTGGCCGGACGCATACCACGGCCTGGGCCATACCGTGCATCTTGAGCTGGCGCAGCATGATCACGAGGGCCGCCACCGCAGGGTCTTGCGTGGGTCAGTTCTGGATGGAAATCAACAGTCTCGCTACTGGCGCTCGCGGGGAGGTCTTTGGAAGCCCCTGCAGGCGGTATTCAAAGACGTGCAATCCACTCTCGCTAATGTCAGCCCTGCATGGCGCTTCTCCGAAGGGCGAAACCTCGCTCGTCAGCTTTCCCAATCGCCCACGCCTGGACGAAGCGTCTTCCTCATTTCGGCTGCCAGCGCCAAGGCAGCATCTGCAAAGTGCTCCAGCTTTTCGATTCGCTTGAGCATCGCTGTCTGCTGGGCCTCTTCCTTAGCCTTGGGAAGCCCGTCTGCGACGAACCTGGAAACGCTCAGCTCGACAGTGACGTCTAAGCCGCCCTTGACAGCCTCTGCAAGCCACAACTTCACAGAATCGGCCGACCTCTCGGCCGCGGCGCTGAGTGCGTAGCGGATCAGCTCTCTCGCTGAGTGATCGAGGCCAATGGCAAACTCGAAGAGCTTCTTCTCATCCTCCGTGGCGCCGTCAAGCTCTTCGTCACGTGGGACGTGGGAGAAAAATCTAAGCTCATCTTCGTCATCCACACCTAGGGATGAGCTGATCAATTCAATGTCTGGAGCCGACAGCTTCTCTGCGAATGCATTGCACCGCGGCGAGCGCACGTTTGCGTGGATTTCGAATGATTGGCGAGCTCGTCTTAACCTTCAGGGCGCACTGACCCCTGCAGGCCTGAGCAGCGGCCTCTTGGCGATCATGAGGTTGGCCAGCGCGAACAGGCTGTACATGCGCGCCCCGTTCTTGGCCAGCCCGCGATAGCTGACCTTCTTGTGGCCGA
>NZ_JBFUGW010000204.1:0-11242 GCF_056402735.1 Rhizobacter sp. P3_C12 | reverse complement strand
AGGCTGTGGCGCGCCGGCCATGAAACCAGCCAGCTCCGGCGACCCGGCTTTATTGGCGCGCCACAGCCTCCCCGCACCCGCCTTTGTGCCACCACCCTGCTCCTTCGGGGGGTGACAAGCGAACAAATGAAGGTTGATGCCCGGGTTGTCACCCGGGCGCTGGTCAGCCGCGACGCGCGCCGGCCAGCCAGCCGTGCTGCAAGGCCTGCAACAGCCAGGGTTCGAAAGAGAAGATCTCGCCCGCGCGGTCCAATGCCTCAGACAGCGGCCGGCCCTCCAGCAAGGCCTGCGTCCAGCGCGCCTCGGGCTCGCCGACGGGCTGCACCCGCGGGCGCCAACCGTCGCGCCACACCAGCGCGTGCTCACCACGGCCGGCATCGAGCGCCTCGCGGGCGGCGGCGAGGTGGGCGGCCGCATCGTCGCCGGGGCGGTGCGCCAGCCACAGGCTCGCCGCCGGCCAGGCGCTGGAGAGCAGGCCGACCGCCGGCACCAGCATCAGCACGAGTTCAGCCGGATCGGCCTGCGCCAACAACGCCAGGCTGGCGGTATCGCATTCGGTGTCGGCCGCCCGCTCACAGCGGGCCACCAGCGCATCGAGCCGCGCGCAGTCGGCCACGTAGGGCACGTCGGCCAGCTGATCGCTCTCGGCGATGAACTCCGGCAGCGCATCGCCGAACTCGGCGAGGTCGCCGCGTTGCGGCGGATGCGCCTGCCAGAACGCGCGGGCCAGCGCGGCAAACGACTCCTCGCCCAGCAGCGCCTGCACGGTCGGGTAGCGTGCCGCCAATGCGCGTTCGGCCGAGGCGCCGCCGTTCGCCTGATAGGCCTGCCAGCCACGCCGCAGCCGGGCGCCCTGCTCGCCCACCGCAGCGGCCAGCGACGCGCCTTCATCGCGCGCCCACAGGCTGCGCAGCAGCGCCTGCTGGCGTTCGAGCTCGTTCATCGGTGGCCGGCCCCGGCGATCACCCGCTCGGCGTGCGCTGCCTCTTCGAGCAACACGGCCAGCGGCGGCAGTTCGGTGTCCCACTCGACCAGCGTCGGCCGCGGGCCCAGCCGCTCGATCGCATGCGCGAACACCCGCCACACCGGTTCGTGCACGCGGCTGCCATGGTCGTCGATCACGATGTCGGGCAGTTCGAGGTAGCCGGCCAGGTGGATCTCGCCGACGCTGGCCGCATCGATCGCGTCGATCCAGTCACAGGCCTCGCGCACCGCCTCGGCGTGGCCGTCGCGTGCGCGGTTCAGCCCGCCGACGTTCAGCCCGTTGACGACCAGGTTGTTCACGTCGAGCAACAACCCGCAACCGGTGCGGCGCGTCAGCTGGTTGAAGAACTCGGGCTCGCTCATCTCCTGGTCCTGCCAGGCGAGGTAGGCCGACAGGTTCTCGACCAGGATGGGCCGGCGCAGACGCTCCTGCACCTGCGTCACGTTGCGCGTCATCACGTCGAGCGCCTCGCGCGTGAAGGCGAGCGGCAGCAGGTCGTTGGCGTGCAGCAGTTCGGCACCAGCAGCAGCACCAGCAGGGCCGCCCGGCGCGCGGGCGAAGCTGGCATGGTCGGAGACGCGCACCGGCTCGATGCGCTCGGCCAGCCGCGCCAGCCGGTCGAGATGCCACGGGTCGAGCCCGCAGGCCGAGCCGAGCGAGAGCCCGATGCCGTGCAGGCTCACGTCCCAGCGCGAGCGCGCCTCGCGCAGCACGGCCATCGCGGCGCCGCCGTCGGCGAAGAAATTCTCGGAATGCACCTCGACGAAGCCGAGCGGCTGCCCGTGCCACGGGCCGTCCAGCAGCTCGGCATAGTGCGGCTGGCGCAAGCCGATGCCGACCGGGCGGTCGAGCGACGGCAGCGCGGCAGCACTCACCGCCGGCTCACTGCTTCTTGGCTTCTTCGGCGGTCTTGCCGCCCAGGCTCTTGCAGGTGCCCTTGGCGACGTACTTCCATTCGGCGGCATCGGCATCGACCTTGGACTGGCCGGCGCACGAGTGCGAGCCGGTCAGCGTGGCGCAGTCGTTCTGGCCCGCCTTCGCGATGCCGAAGCACTTTTCCTTGGCCTTCTCGTCGGCGGCGTGGGCCTGGCCCAGCAAGCCCAGGGCCAGCACGGAAGCGAGGGCGGACGAAGCGATCAGACGGTTGTTCATGCGGTTCTCCTATCGGGGTTCAGGGATGGCGTCGCCATCGGTGAAAAGATGAAACGACCCGCCTGAGTCGCGCTCGGGCGGGTCGTCTTACATCGGCCGACATCATGCCCGCATGAACGGGCCCCCTGTCACTGGGTGGTTTCCCAACCCCCGCCGAGGGAGCGGATCAAACCCACGGTCGTGGTGGCCCACGTACCGCGCAGCTTCACCGCCTGCCGCTCGATGGTCAGCAGGTCGCGCTGCGCTTCCAGCAGCTGCAGGTAGCTGTCTTCGCCGGCGCGGTAGCGCTTGTCGGCCAACTCCGCGGCGCGGCGCGCCGAGGCCACGGCCGCATCGGTGAAGCCCACCTGCTCGCGCACCGAACGCAGGCCGGACAGGTTGTCCTCCACGTCGGCGAAGGCCGTCAGCACCGACTGCCGGTAGTCGGCCACCGCGCCTTCGAGCTGCGCCTCGGCCCGCTTGACCGCGGCCTTGTTGCGCCCGCCGTCGATGATCGGCAGCGAGAACACCAGGCTGGTCAGCCAGGACTGCGCGTTGGTCTTGAACAGCTCGCTCAGCTCGTTCGACGCATAGCCGCCGTTGGCGGTCAGCGCGAGCGCCGGGAACAGCGCCGACTTCGCGACGCCGACCCGTGCCGTCGCCGCCGCCATGCTGCGCTGCGCGGCCGTCACGTCGGGCCGGCGCTCCAGYAGCGCCGACGGCAGGCCCGGCGGCACCACCGGCACGCTGGCGTCGAGCGCGAGCGGCTGGTTCTCGAAGGCGAAGCCCGACGGGGCCTGGCCGAGCAGCAGCGCGAGCGAATGCTCGATCCGCGCCCGGCTGCCGCGCAACGCGACCACCTCGGCCTGCAGCGTCGACAGCTCGGTGCGCGAGCGCGCCACGTCGAGCTCGGCGACGTCGCCGGCCTGGAAGCGCTTGCCGATCAGGCGAACGTTCTCGGTGCGCAGCGCGAGCGTCGCATCGAGCTGGGCGGCTTCGGCATCGAGCGCACGCAGCGCGAAATACGTCTGCGCCACGTCGGCCTGCAGCGCGAGCAGCACCGAGCGGTAGCTCGCCTCGACCTGCTCGGCGTCGGCCCGCGCGGCATTGACGCCGTTGCCCACGCGCTGGAACAGGTCGACCTCGTAGCTCGCGCCCAGGCCCGCCGTGTAGACGGTGGACGGCGACACCGGCGTGCCGGCCGGCACGCCGGCCTGCGCCGGCGCCGAGCGGCTGCGCGTGGCGCCGGCATTCAGGCCCAGTTGCGGCCAGCGGTCGGCCTCGGCACTGCCGAGCGAGGCGCGCGCCGCCTTGACGCGGGCGGCGGCCGACGCGAGCGTCGGGTTCGCCTTCGCGGCCTGCTCCTCGAGTGCATTCAGCTTCGCATCGCCGAACGTCACCCACCAGGCGCCGCGCTGCTGCGCCTCGGACGGCGCGGCCGCCTTCCAGCTGCCTTCGACGGCCGTCACCTCCTTGTAGGCCGACGGCACGCCCACGTCGGGCTGCGGCACCGTCGGGGCCAGCGAGCAACCGGCCAGCACCAGCGCCGTCACCAGCGCGGAAGTCTTGAACAATGTGTGTGTCATGGTCTTGTCGTCGCTCAGGTCGCCTCGTGCGCCACCGGCGCCGCAGCGGCGCCGGAGCGCCCTTCGATCGCCACCGCGAGCTTGCGCAGCAGCACGTAGAACAACGGGGTCAGGAACAGGCCGAACAGCGTCACGCCCAGCATGCCGGCGAACACCGCCACGCCCATCGCGTGGCGCATCTCGGAACCGGCACCCGACGAGAACACCAGCGGCAGCACGCCCATGATGAACGCGATCGACGTCATCAGGATCGGGCGCAGGCGCAGGTGGCAGGCTTCGAGCGCGGCTTCGACGATGCCCTTGCCCTGGTGCTCCAGGTCACGGGCGAACTCGACGATCAGGATCGCGTTCTTCGACGCCAGCCCCACCAGCACGAACAACGCGATCTGCGTGAAGATGTTGTTGTCGCCCTTGGTCAGGTAGACGCCCAGCAGCGCGCACAGGATCGACGCCGGCACGATCAGGATCACCGCCAGCGGCAGCGTCCAGCTCTCGTACTGCGCGGCCAGCACCAGGAACACCAGCAGCACGCACAGCGGGAACACGATCACCAGCGTGTTGCCGGCCAGGATCTCCTGGTAGGTGAGGTCGGTCCACTCGAAGCTGATGCCGCGCGGCAGCGTCTCGGCCGCCAGCTTGGCCATGATGTCCTGCGCCTGGCCCGACGACACGCCCGGTGCGGCGCCACCGTTGAAGTCGGCCGCCATGTACGAGTTGTATCGCTCGACACGGTCCGGCCCGTAGGTGTTGCTGACGTTCACCAGGCTGCCCAGCGGCACCATCTCGTTCGCGGCGTTGCGCACCTTGAACTGCCCGATCGCCGAGGCGTCCGAGCGGAACGAGGCGTCGGCCTGCGCGATCACCTGGTAGGTGCGGCCGAACTTGTTGAAGTCGTTGATGTAGAGCGAACCGAGGTTGATCTGCATCGTGTCGAAGATGTCCGACAGCGGCACGCCCAGCTGCTTGGCCTTGGTGCGGTCGACGTCGGCCTTCAGCTGCGGCACGTTGATCTGGTAGCCCGAGAACACGCCCGCCAGCTGCGGCGTCTGCCAGGCCTTCATCTGCAGCGCCTGCACCGCCTGGTACAGCGCGTCGGGGCCGAGGTTGGCGCGGTCTTCGACGTACAGCTTGAAGCCGCCGATGGTGCCGAGGCCGTTCACCGGCGGCGGCGGGAACACCATGATGAAGGCGTCCTGGATCGCGCCCAGACGCTTGTTCACCTCGGCCGCGATCGCGCCGCTCGACAGGTTGGCGCCCTTGCGCTTGTCGAAATCGTCCAGCGTGTAGAACACGATGCCCGAGTTCGGCGCGTTCATGAAGCCGTGGATCGACAGGCCCGGGAAGGCCACCGAGCTCTTGACGCCCGGCACCGATTGCGCGATCTCCGACATGCGGCGGATCACGCCTTCGGTGCGGTCGAGCGAGGCCGCATCAGGCAGCTGGGCGAAGCCGACCAGGTACTGCTTGTCCTGCGCCGGAACGAACCCCGACGGCACGATGCGGAACATGAACACCGCGCCGACGATCAGCAGCACGTAGACCACGAGGGTCGCGCCCTTGTGCGCCAGCACGCGCTTCACGCCACCGGTGTAGCCGTGCGACGAGCGGTCGAAGAAGCGGTTGAACACGCGGAAGAAGCCACCGAAGGCCCAGTCCATCGCGCGGGCGAGCTTGTCCTTCGGGGCGCCATGCGGCTTCAGCAGCACGGCGGCCAGCGCCGGCGACAGCGTCAGCGAGTTGAAGGCCGAGATCACCGTGGAGATCGCGATCGTCAGTGCGAACTGGCGGTAGAACTGGCCGGTCAGGCCGGACACGAAGGCGATCGGCACGAACACCGCGCACAGCACCAGCGCGATCGCGATGATCGGCCCGGAGACCTCCTTCATCGCCTGGATGGTGGCATCGCGCGGACTCAGCCCGTTGGCGATGTTGCGCTCGACGTTCTCGACCACCACGATCGCATCGTCGACCACGATGCCGATCGCCAGCACCAGGCCGAACAGCGACAGCGTGTTGATCGAGAAGCCGAAGCCCAGCAGCACCGCCATCGTGCCGATCACCGACACCGGCACGGCCAGCAGCGGGATCAGCGACGCGCGCCAGGTCTGCAGGAACACGATCACGACCAGCACCACCAGCGCGATCGCCTCGAGCAGCGTGTGGATCACGGCCGAGATCGAGTCACGCACGAACTGCGTCGGGTCGTAGACGATGGCGTACTCGAGGTCCTGCGGGAAGTCCTTCTTCAGCTCTTCCATCAGCGCGCGCACATCGGTCGAGATCTGCAGCGCGTTCGATTGCGGCGCCTCGAACAGGCCGAGCGCGACCGCCGGCTTGTTGTTCAGCAGCGAGCGCAGCGAGTAGGTGGAGGCACCCAGCTCGAGGCGGGCCACGTCGCGCAGGCGGATCACGCCGCCGCTGGCGGTGAGGCTGCCGGTCTTGATGATGATGTCGCCGAACTCCTCTTCGGTGCTCAGGCGGCCCTGGGTGTTGACCGACAGCTGGAACGGCGCGTCCTTGGCGGGCGAGGCGCCGACCACGCCGGCGGCCACCTGCACGTTCTGCTCGCGGATCGCGGCGACCACGTCGGGCGCGGTCAGGCCGCGCGCGGCGATCTTCTGCGGGTCGAGCCAGATGCGCATCGAGTAGTCGCCGGCGCCGAACACCTGCACCTGGCCCATGCCGGCCACGCGGGCCAGCCGGTCCTTGATGTTGAGCACCGCGTAGTTGCGCAGGTAGACCTCGTCGTAGCGCGAGTTCGGCGAGAGCAAGTGCACCACCATCGTGATGTTGGGCGAGCTCTTGACGGTGGTCACGCCGATCTGCCGCACTTCCTCGGGCAGGCGCGCCAGGGCCCGCTGCACGCGGTTCTGCACCTGCGTTTCAGCCTGCTCGACGTTGGTGCCGACCTTGAAGGTGACGGTCAGGTTCATGCCGCCGTCGCCGGTGGCCTGCGAGGCCATGTACAGCATGTTCTCGGTGCCGTTGATGGCCTCTTCGAGCGGGGCTGCAACGGTCTGGGCGATCACCGTCGGGTTGGCGCCGGGGAAGCGCGCGCTGACGACGACCGACGGCGGCACGACCTCGGGGTATTCCGAGATCGGCAGCCGGAAGATCGCGATCAACCCGGCCAGGAACAACAGGATGGACAGCACGGCCGCGAAGATCGGCCTGTCCACGAAGAATTTTGAGAATCGCATGGGGTCTCTCGATGTTTCTTGCTGGCGAGCCGGCTTACTGGCGGGCCGGGGCGCTGGCCGCCGCGTCGGCATTCATCGCCACGACTTCAGGCGCCACCGGTGAGCCGGGGCGCACGCGCTGCAGGCCGTTGACGACGATGCGCTCGCCCGGCTTCAGCCCGGCACGCGCGACGCGCAGCCCGTCGACCAGCGGGCCGAGTTGCACGACGCGGTACTCGGCCTTGTTCTCGGCGTTGACGACGTAGACGTACTTGCGGTTCTGGTCGGTGCCGATCGCGGTGTCGTTGATCAGCAGCGCGGCCGGTGCGCCGATGTCGGCACCGACCTGCACCCGTGCGAACAGGCCCGGGATCAGCGCGCCGTCCTTGTTCTCGAGCACCGCGCGCATGCGCACCGTGCCGGAGGCCGGGTCGACGCGGTTGTCGACGAAGTCGAGCCGGCCTTCGTGCGGGAAGCCGCTCTCGTTGGTGAGGCCGGTGCGCACCTTGACGCCCTTGCCGCCTTCGCGGGCGGCGCCGCCGATGCTCAGGAAGGTGGATTCGTCGCCGTCGAAGCTCACGTAGACCGGGCTGATCGAGACCAGCGAGGTCAGCACGACGCTGCTGTCGATCAGGTTGCCCACCGTGACCTCGGCCTTGCCGATGCGGCCGGCGAACGGCGCACGCACGACCGAGTACTCGAGGTTCAGCCGGGCCACCGCGAGCGCGGCCTGGTCGGCCTGCGCGCCGGCTTCGAGCTGGCGGGCGCTGGCAGCGCGTTCATCGAAATCGCGCTGGGCGATCGCGTTGTCGGCCATCAGGCGCTTCGAGCGCTCGAGCTCGGTGCGGCCGAGATCCGCCTTGGCCTTGGAGCTGGCGACCGCGGCCTCCAGCTTGGCCACTTCGGCCTGGTAGCTGCGCGGGTCGATCTGGAACAGCACGTCGCCCTTCTTGACCAGCGCGCCGGGCTTGAACTGCACCGCGTCGATGATGCCGGGCACGCGGGCGCGGATCTGCGCCGATTCGACCGCTTCGATGCGGCCGGAGAAATCCTGCTGCTCGACGACATTGCGCGAGACGACGACAGCGACGCTGACCGGCGGTGCCGGCGGCGGCCCGCCGGCGGGCGTGGCAGCCATCGCTTCGCCGCCGCGCGAGCAGCCGCCCAGCGACAGCAGGGCAGCCGACACGAGCGTCACGGCGACGGTCGAGAACATCAGGGGGGTGGGACGAAGGGTCATGGGGTCATCCTGGACAGCGGAGCAGCGGCTCCAACCGAAATAGAGAGACTAAGAGACAAATGGAAATAGTCGACAGTCACGGGAAATACCCCATGCTGCGTTGCACCATCAAATGTATTGGTCTGTGAATCAGTTATAAAGTAGCGTTTTGCGGAATGACTGTTCAGGATTCAAGACAATGGACACCATCAAAGCCATGCAAGCCTTCGTCGGCGTGGTCAACACCGGCGGCTTCACCAGCGCGGCGGAGCTGCTGAACATGCCGAAGGCGACGCTCTCGGCCAGCGTGGCCGAGCTGGAAGGCCACCTGAAGGTGCGGCTGCTGCACCGCACGACCCGCAAGGTGTCGGTGACGGCAGACGGCGCCGCCTATTACGAGCGCTGCGTGCGCATCCTCGAGGATCTTCGTGACGCCGAGGAGTCGTTCTCGTCCAGCCAGGCCTCGCCGCGCGGCAAGCTGCGGGTCGACGTGAGCACCGCGGTGGCGAGCCGGCTGCTGATCCCGCTGCTGCCGTCGTTCTTCGAGCGCTACCCCGACATCGAGCTGGAGCTGGGTTGCAGCGACCGGCCGCTGAACCTGCTGAGCGAGGGCATCGACTGCGCGCTGCGCGTCGGCGAGGTGTCGGACCCGTCCGTCGTGGTGCGCCGCGTCGGCACGATGAACCTGGTGACCTGCGCGACCACCGGTTACCTGGCGCGCCACGGCCGCCCGGAGCACCCGCTCGACCTGAAGAAGCACACCTGCCTGAACTATTTCTCGCTGCGCACCGGCCAGGTGTTCGACTGGGAGTTCGTGCGCAACGGCGAGCGCATCCTGCTGCCGGTGGACAGCCCGCTGACGCTGAACGATTCCAACGCCTACGTCGACGCCTGCCTGGCGGGCCTGGGCGTCGGCCGGCTGCCGACCTACATGTTCCGCCAGTACCCGAGCTGCGGGGTGCTGGAGCTGCTGATGTGCGACTGGCTGTCGGACGAGATCCCGTTCCACGTCGTGTACCCGTCGAACCGCCACCTGTCGTCGAAGGTGCGGGTGTTCGTCGACTGGGTGGCCGAGATCCTGGAGCACCACACCGGCATGAAGATGTGCCACGAGGCGCGCGCCGAACGCGAGAAGAGCGGCATCAAGCTGCCCAACAAGACGGTGCAACTGCTCGAGGCGCAGGCGCACTGAGCCGTTCGAGAACTACGGCCACAACACGGCCACTTGAACGCGGGGAGCGTGATCCGGGGATTCAAGCCAAGGGGCGCACGGCCGAAGATCAGGCCATGCAGCTCCCCTATGCCCTCACCCGTGCCGGCTGGCCTGCCGCCGCGCTGACCGCGTTCGCCGCGGTGGCCGGCGCCAGGCTGATCGACACGCAGCAGCGCAAGTGGATCTTCCGGCCGAGCAAGCACAACCGCTGGTCGCAGGCGCGCGCGCTGCGCCGGCTCTCGGACATGCAGGAGGTGTGGATCGGCTTCGACTCGCAGMTCAGCGGGCAGCCGGTGCGGCTGCACGGCCTGTGGCTGGCGAACCCCGATCCGAAGGCGCCGCTGATGCTGTACCTGCACGGCGCGCAGCACGAGGTGACCTGCAGCGCAGAGCGCATGCGCCGGCTGCAGCGGCTCGGGTTTTCGGTGCTGGCGATCGACTACCGCGGCTTCGGCAAGAGCGGCGGCGAGCTGCCGTCCGAGGCCAGCGCCTATGAAGACGCCCGCGCCGCGTGGCAGTGGCTCGGCGCCCGGCAACCGGGCCAGGCGCGCTACCTCTTCGGCCACTCGCTGGGCGGCGCGATCGCGATCCACCTGGCGTCCGAGGTCGACGACGCGGCCGGGCTGATCATCGAGAGCAGCTTCACCTCGCTGTCCGACGTGGTCGCGAGCTTCAGCCTCGGCTGGTCGGCGGTGCGCCGCTTCATCACGCAGCGTTTCGACGCGGCGCAGAAGATCGGCGCGGTGCGCGCCCCGGTGCTGGTGGTGCATGGCGACGACGACCGGCTGATCCCGCATGCACTGGGCCGCGCGCTGTTCGACGCGGCGGTGTCGGCCAAGCGCTTCGTGCTGGTGCCGGGCGGATCGCACCACGACACGCATGCGGTCGGCGAGGCGCCGATGCGGCAGGCGCTCTCGGAGCTGTTCGGACTGCCGGCTTGATCTCTGTTCAGCCCGATCGGATCACTCTGCGTGTAGTCCCCGCCCTCCCTCCGGTAGTAGCGGTTCCAGTTGTAGAACAGCCCCGACTCCGCATCCGCATACTGCCCCGGGAAGCGCAGGTTGAAGGTGAAGTCGCCGAGCCCCGCCGGGTTGGTCAGTGGCGCCGTCGTGCCGAACGGCTCGGCCATCCAGCTCCAGCGCTGGCGGCCTTCGCGGTCGACCACCACGCGCGGCGTGTTCAGGTGATCGGTGTGGATGAAATAGACGAGCGGTGCGCCCGTCGAGTCCGCAGGGTCCGGCGTGAACACCGCGACCGGCACGTCGTCCAGCCACACGTATTCGCGGATGGCCCGACCTTGCGGGTCGTACTCGCCGAGCAACTGGCCCTGCAGGTCGTACACGAAGATGACGGTGCTCTGCGGCCCCGCGTTCGTGAACTTGCGGATGCGCCGCCGCTCGGTGTCGTAGCTGTAGCGCGCGGTCATCCCGCCACGCGACAGCACCGCCAGCTGCCCCGGCAGGTCATAGCTCGCGGTGTAGCCGGCGCTGTCGCTGGTCGTGTTCCCGGCGTTGTCATAGCCGAAACTGCGCGCCGGGTTGGTCATCGCAGCGAGCCGGTTGCTGGTCGCCTCGATCACGTAGGTGCTGGGCACCCCACTCAGGCTCTGCTCGGTCCGGTTGCCGTTCGGATCGTGGGTGATCGCCCAGCTGGTCGTCGCGGTGACCACGCTCGTCAGCCGGCTGTTCGCGTCGTAGCCGAAGTTCTGGTCGAGTGCCGGCCGCGGCGTGCCATCGGGTGCCAGGTGCGTGAACGAGACGATTCGATCGGCCTCGTCGTAGCGGATGTCGCGGAAGACGTCGCCGAGGCGCATCCGCACGATGCGCCCGTCCAGATCGATCACACGCTCGTGCGCCTGTGCACCGCCGGCCATCGCCCACTGCCAGCTTTCGACCGGGCCGAAGGGCTGGTACGTCACCTGGTCGATCA
>NZ_JBFUGW010000203.1:0-11305 GCF_056402735.1 Rhizobacter sp. P3_C12 | reverse complement strand
GTGCAGCACCGTGCGCGCGTCGACCAGCACGCCGCCGTGGCTGAACGTGCGGCCGAAGCGGAAAAGCGCGACATCGCCGGCATGCGGCTGCTCGGTGCGCACGGCACCGACGCGCTCGAGCCATTGCACGTACAGCTCCTCGCTGCGGTGCAGATGCCACGCGGTGCTGTACGTGCCCGGGTCGATCGGCGCCGTCACGCCCGCAGCCTCGTAGATCGCGCATAGGCTCTGCCCGCAGTCGACGCCCACGCCCTTCAGACGGCCGTGGTGGTGGTACGGCGTGCCGAGCCAGGTCAGGGCCTCGGCGATCACCGCCTGGCGTTGTTGAGGTTCGGTCGAATGGGTCTGGGTCATGAGGCTCACATCACCGTCTCCGCGGCCGGCACATACGGCTTGCCGCGGAAACGGATCACGTTGTTGAACTTCTTCGTGCAGGTCGCCTGCGTCTTGTCGCAGCCGGGATAGATCGCGAAGCTGTCGCCTGGCGCGATCGGAAACGGGAACGGCTGCAGCACGGTGATCTCGTTGCCGGTGCTGCCTGCGGTGTGGCGTTTGACGGTGCGCCCGTGGCCCACATTCAGCCCGGTCAGGAAGCGCACGACGCCGAGGTCGAAGTAGCCGGCCACGTACGGGTTGCCGGCGAGCCCGTGCCCGAAGCGCGTGCGCGTGGCATCGCTCGCGGTGTTGGCGACGCTGGTCACGGTCTTCGCATCGCGGTTCACGCCGCAGGCCGCGTCGTAGAGCGTGTTCGAGCAGCCCGGCTGGTACACCTCGGCGGGCACCATCACGTCGAGCTGCTCGGTGTCGCTCTTGATGCTGAGCTGCTGCTGCGTGCGGTCACCCTGCGTCGCCGCGACCCGGCCGGTGAACCACACCAGCGTGCCGGCGATCGGCGGGTTCAGGCTCGCCATGTCCATCGCCGGCAGGAAGGCGCGCTCCAGCTGCAGCCGCGCGTGCTCGAAGCCGCCGCGTGCGATATAGGCCAGCAGCGGCGTGCCGTTGAGCTGCATCGCCCGCTCCTCGCTGTCGAGGTCCGCCGCCAGCTCGTAGACGGTCACATCCAGGCTGTCGACCTCGATGCCGACGCTCAGCCGCGTGCGGCTGCGACGCAGGCCCGGCCCGAGCGACCAGGTCGTTCCGTTGACCATGATGGCCTGGTCGGCACTCGTCCAACGCAGCACCAGGCCGCCCGGCAGCGTGAAGGTGTAGAGGTCGATGCAACCGAGCTCGAGCTCGGAGTTCAGCAGTTCGGCCAGCGCGCCAGGCGCCTTCTCCCAGGACGGTGTTCTCATCGGCGCGCGCTCAGGGCTTCACGGTGATGAGCTCGACGCTGCGCGCTTCCCACAGCTGCTGCAGGAACTGCGACACCTCGGTCTCGTCCTGCTTGAAGCGCACGCGCCAGTAGAAATGGCCGGTCCACGTCACAGGCAGGCCGGTCGCCACCGGCACGCCGAAGGACAGCACGCCGCTCGGTCCGATGTCGTAGGTGCTCGGGTCGGCGAGCGCGCCGCCCAGGAAGACCCGGGCGTCGTCCGCCGCGGCATACACGGGCTCGACCACACCACCCCAGGTGCGCACGAGCTGGAACTTGCGGGTGGCGCCGTCCCCGGTGCCCAGCCGCTGGTCCACGACTGCTGAGTCGTCCGGGTCCAGGTAGAGGAAGCGCTGCGCAGCACCGCCGCGGGCGTTGAAGAAGCCCACCAGCGCCTGCAGTTCGGCCAGGCCGTCGGTCTCGCGCAGCACCTCGTAGGCGAGCTTGTAGCGCCAACGCGGGAAGCTGAAGTAGCGGGTGCGGAACTCGCGACCGCTCGGGGTCTCGCGCACACTGGTGCGGTGCATCGGCACGCGGGTGCTGCCCCATTTCAGGCCGGGCAGCGTCGGGAAGATGTCGAGGCTCATRGYGTATTCAGCTCCAGCCGTTCAGTTCAAAACGAAGTCGCGTTTCAGAGCCTTCAGGACCGCGACCAGGTCGCGCTTCGAGGCCATGAAGAACTCGCCGGCCGTCACGCCGCGCAGCTCGATCGACGGACCGGCATCGCCGCCGCCCTGCCCCTCTCCACCCTGTCCGGCCAACTGGCGGATGACGTTCGCGTGCTGCTTCGGCAGCACCATCTCCTCTTCGTGAAGTTGGGTGATCGGGTTCAGGCCGCTCGGGATGTCGTAGCCGCCCGAGGCGCTCTTGATGCCCTTGCCCATGCCGGACACCGCCGCGAAGATCGCGGCCATCGCTGCAATGGCGAGCACCGGCCCGACGACGGGGATGGACGCCTGCGACGCCGCAGCGCCCGAGCCGGCCTCCGCTGCGTTGGCCCCGACGACGGCGGTCGCCTCGGCCGACTTCACCGCGACGTTCGTCGCCGAGGCCGCGGCCTGCATGCCCTTCTCCTGCGTCAGGAAGCCGAGCTTCATCGCGAGCATGCGTGCCTGGCTGGCGATCCACTGCGAGGCCGGCTCGGTGACGACGTTGCGCAGGAACGCTTCCTTCACGCCACCGAAGATCGTCGCGAGCGACTGGCCCCAGGTGCTGGTCTTCTGCAGGAGCCCGTCCAGCGCGGTGCCGAAGCTGTCGCCAATGCCGCTGAAGAGGCCTGCGCCGCCGAAGGCGTTGGCGCCCTGCTCCCGCAGCGCGGTGTTGGCGGCCGACAGCACCTGCAGTCGCTGCTGCTCGTGCTGCTGCTCGACCAGCAGCAGCTCGTTCTTGATGCGAGCCAGCTCGACCGGGTTGACGGTCGGATCGGCGCTCAGCAGCTGCAGCCGCTGCTGCAGTGCAGACGCCTGCACGACGTAGCGGCGGTCCTCGAACTCGACCTCCAGCTGGGCGAGCTGCGCTTTCGTGATCTCCTCGGCATCGAGCGCTGCCTTGGCGGCCACTCGCTCCAGCTCGATCTTGCCGAGGGCGAGCTGCTCGGCCGTGCGCATGCTGTCGTGCTCGATCGCGTCTCGCTGCTGGCGCGTCTCCCGCGCAATGCTCACCTCGAGCTGCGCCGTCTTGCGCTGGATCGCGACCTGGTCGGCCGTCGTCATCGTCAGGTTGTCGGTGAGCCAGCGCCAGTACGCGAGTTCTTCTTCCTTGGTGTACTCGCGTCCCTCGGTCAGCACCGCCTGCGCTCGCTTCTCCTCGGCGAGCATGGCCTCGTAGTAGCTCATGTACGAGCTGGCGCCGTCCTTGTCTTTGTCGCCCTTGCCCTTCAGCGTCGCGCTGCGGGTGCCGCCGCCGGACGGTGCGGCCTCTGTCTGGTCGGGAATGAAAATCGCTGCCAGGCGGTCGCGGGTCTCGGTGCTGGACGCGACGATGTTGTCCCAGGCCTTGGCCCAGGCCTCCCCGATGCGCGCCGGCCAACCCATCAGCTCGTCCTGCGCACCCTTCAGGTCGCCGCTCATCAGCTTGTACAGGCCGGAGCCGAGCGCCCGCAGCGGCTCGGCCACGGTGACCACCAGGCCATTGAGCACCTCCCACACGACGACGACCGCGTTCTTGAGGCCCCAGAAGACGGCGGTCAGCCCGCCGATTGCGCCGCGGGTCACCGTGATGGCGGTTGGCCCGACCGCAACGAACCACTCGGCGAGCTTCGTGACGACCGGCATCAGGACGGTACCGATGGTGTTGGCGAAGCCCTTCATGACGAGCGCGGCCTTGTCGCCGGCGGAGTCGAACGCGTTGTAGGCGTCGACTTGTTCCTGTCCAACCAGCAGGCCGAGTTCTCCCATCAGTTCGGCGTTCTCGCGCACCGTGTCGCTGTTGAGCTTCAGCAGCGCCGAGCTGGCGTCGATGCCCTTGCCGAAGAGCTGGCTGGCGGCGATGTCCCGGTCGGTGCCTTCCTTGAAGTCGCTGGTGAGCTTGATGGCGTCCAGCATCAGCTCGTTCATCGGGCGCAGCGCGCCGGCACTGTCGCGCGTGGCGAGGCCGAGCTTGTTGAGCGCGCCCTCGTCCTCGTTCAGGTGTTTCAGCAGGCCCCGGCCCGCGGTGGACATCTGGTCTGTGGTCGCACCCACATCTTCGAGTGCGGCGATCCATGTGCTGGCGCCCGTAGCCGAGACGCCCAGCGACTTGCCGAGCTGGATGCTCTCTTCCTGGAACTTGGCGGTCTGCTCGATCGCCTTGCTGAAGAGTGCGCCACCGCCCAGCACTGCAGTCAGTGCCATGAACTTGCCGCGGATCGACTCCAGGGGGCCGTTGACCTTGCCGAAGCCCGTCGCAGCGTCATCGCCGAACTGCTGGACGTTCTGCAGACCGGCACGCAGCGCCTGGCGCAGCGGGGTGACATCGCCGTCGACGACGACTCTGGCGCGGGGATCGGTCATGCGGGGGTGAGGTCCGGGTTCGAATGCTTCGTTGAAGGAGTGACGACCAGGTCAGTCGTCGAGATCAGTCGTCGAGGAGTGCCATCAGCGGGTCGTCGACCGGGCCGCGGTGGATCGGGATGCCGAGYTGCTCGGCCTGTGCCATCGTTCGCTCCATCGCCTGTTTCATCGCGCTTCCCGATCGCGCCACGGGTGCCGCACTGATGTCGGGCTTGATGCCGATCGCCAACGCAATGCGGCGCAGCTGCAGTGCGGCCGGCGGCGTGTGCCGCCAGAAGGCGGCGAGGCTCGCCACCTGCGGCAGCGTGACCTCCTCGTCGATGTGCCGCCACGTCCAGCCGGTCGCCGTAATCAGCCAGGCGTAGAGGTCGCCCCACGGGTCAGATCCGGCGCCATCGGCGTCCCCGGCATCGCCGCCAAGGACGCCACGTCCTCCCCCACGGCGGCCCCCAGGCCAGTCACCTTCGTTTCCAGACCAGCAACCTTGGCGACGACTTCGAGCGCTGCGCTCAGCTGTTCCATCGTCGCGGGCAGTTCCTCGACCTCGGGCACCGTCAGGCCCGTGCCGGCCGACAGCACCAGCACGATGTCGTCGAAGACGACCTCGTCGAGGCGACCGTTCTTGAACGCGAGGCCGGCGCGGTTGAAGGCAGGCAGCAACTTTTTCAACCGGCCCAGCGGGATGGGGGCGACCTCGATGGTCTGTTCGCCCAGGAGAATGGTGTCGTTCATGGAGTGGACTGGTGAAGGGTGATAAGAGGAATGGCGGCCCGGATCAGGACAGGCAGATGTAGCCGAGCTGCCCGCGCTCGTCGGCGAAGGCTTGGCCGTTCAGCTCGAAGGTCGCGAAGTCGTCGCTCTTGAAGGGCAGGCTCACCTTGCTACTGACCACGCGGTTCAGCCGCATCGACAGCGTCCTGCCGTCGTGCTCGGCCTTCATCACCAACGTGAACGACGGGCTCGGCCCCATCAGCTCGTTCGTCAGCTCGAACAGCTGGCCCTTGCCGCCGGTCGCGCGGTACTCGTAGCTGATCATCATTTCGCGCTCGTTCGTCGACGGCGCGAACCGGTAGGTGCCGTCCTTCAGCGTGTACTGGCCGGCGGCAGGCACCGGGTTCGCATCGAACGGCACGCGCTCCAGCTGCTCGCCGGTTGCGCCATCGAAGATGCCGAGGTCCGCGACGAACGAGCCATCCTGCGGGGGCTCGATGACGACCGATACCGGAGCGACGCTACCCGCGGCACCGGCCGGCAGCACGCACGAGAAATCATTGACCGTCGAGCGGATGCCGGCGCTCGCCTGCTTGCCGAACTGCAGGCGCCCGAGGATGCCTGCATCCAGCGAGGCGTACTTCGCCTTGATTTCCACCTTGCTGCGGCCCTGCGCAACGCCCAGCGCATAGCGGCCGGCGCCGTACAGCGTCTTGATATCCGCGTCCATGTCGACGGTGATCTCCTGGGCGGAGCCGATCACCACTGGCGAGGATTCCGGGACCACGAGGCCCAGGCCGTTGCGCTGGGGCAGCGCGATGAGTTTTCCGGTTCCGAAGAGAAGCATGTGGGGGTCCAGTGGGTTGTTGGAGGTGCGGCGGCGCGGGTCAGGTCACCAGCGCCATGTCATGTGCGCGGGTCAGCGCCTGCACCTGGTAGGTCGCGGTCAGTCGGCCGATGGTCTCGTCGCCGCCTTCGGCGCGTGGCTCGGTGCGCACGCAGCGCAGGCCCCGGCCCAAGGTGTTCAGGCCGGCGTCGATGGCGATCACGCGATGCGCTTGCAGGTGCAGGCGGTCGGCGGCCGTCTCCCAGTCGTCGCCGCGCACATGGAAGTCGAGCTCAAACTCCATCAGGCCGCGGTGAACCGCCTGCGCGAACGCGTCAGCCTGGCCGGTGGAGCGGCGGATGTTGATGGCGGGGATCTCGTCGACGCCGAAGGCATCGACCCGGCCGCGGTGGACACGCGACGCCGCATCGGTGCCAGCCACCTTCAGCGCCAGCTCGACGCGCTGCAGGATGCGTTCATGGGTGCTGTTCGGCTCGACGGTCATGCGGCGGCTCCAGCGGCGACCGCCTTCAGATCGACCTGCAGCTCGGCGCCATCGAGCACCGGCACGCTGGCCTCACGCGCCGCCCAGGTCTTGCCGGCGACGGTGAAACGGTCGCCGCGCTGCACGCCGTTCGGCGCATCCGCCGCCTGCATGCGCAGCGTCGGCTCGGTGCGCATCCGCATACCGTCCAGGCCCGAGCTGCCCGGCTCGTCGAGCAGCACCCRCACCGGCTGCGCATCGCCGCCGGCCGGCGTGAACTGCGCATCGCGGCCGAGCCGGCCGTACAGCACCGACAGCTTGCGCGTAAAGATGTCGTCCAGCATCGCGGGCATCGGCTCAGGCGTTGATCTTGACTTCGACGAAGGCCTCGCCGGCAGCGGCGGCCGAGAAGGCGAAGCCCGCCGAGGCGAGTGCGACGTTGCCGGCGCCGGTGGTGGCGAGCGTGATGACACCAGCCTGGTGATCCCAGTGCACGCTGTCGCCCTGCCCGATCGCATCCGAGGCGAGCTTGGGCAGGCGGTACACCTCGTCGAGCAGGAACGTGCCCGGCGTGTTCGCGGCGACGCTGGACAGCGCCACGCCGACACGACTGCCGATCTTGGCGACACCCCCCGCGGGGACCGCGGCTGCGGGCGTGAACACAATCCTGCGGCCCGGTTGAACGGCGTTCTTCATGTTGATCCTTTGTCGTGTTGGGTCAGTGGGTCAGTGGGTCTGTGCCAGCGGTCGGCCCGATCAGCCATTGCGCTGCAGCGTCTTCCAGTCCAGCGCCTTCGCGCTCGCGTCGATGCGCACCTTGAACTCCACGCCATCGACGCTCCAGCCTTGCTGCTGCTCCATCGTCGGTGCCTCGTTGCCGTCCAGGTAGTCGACCGTCACCACGTCGTGCATGCCCTGGTCGGCCGCGCCGTACCAGCGCGTCGGCGAGCTGTCGTCCAGGCGCGCGTCGGAGATCACCTCGAAGGTGCCGCGCACGCTGTTCGGCACGGTGTTGTTCTTGCTGGCAGCACCCACCTCGAACTCGCTGTCGCGGACCACGTTGGCCGTGCCCAGCAGCGACACCGGCACCAGCAGCTTTGCCAGGCGGATGTTCAGCGCGCCACCGCTCTTCTCGCCCACACCGATGTCCTTCTGCCGCGCCATCGCGACACGCATCGCGTCGACGGCCGCCGTGGTGATGGGGGTGCCGTCCGCCAGGTTGCCGTGGTCGGCGTGAAACAGCGGCTTGCCGTCGGCCATCGGGGCGTTGCCGGTCAGCACCGCATAGGCCAGGTTGCCGACCGTGCGGATCGCCGCGCGGCCCATCTTGCGCGGGATGCGGGTGAAGGCGTCCAGGTCGTCATTGATCACCGCCTGGCGCGTGATCTTGAAGATCTCGCCGTACGTCGCCAGCACCCGCGTCTCGGCGCGCTCACCGATGGTGATGTACTTGTACTCGCCGCCCTCGGCGACCTGGCGCAGCGCTGGGAAGCTGCCAATGTCGACCATGGACATCGGCTTGAAGTCCGGCAGCGTCCCCTTGGTGGTCCACTGCTGGAACGTCTCCTGGGCTTCCTCGTAGCCCTTGAGCATCGCCTTCTGCGCGACGTTGGCGAGCAGCAGTGGGAAGTCGCCGGTGCCGTGGGTGAAGGCGAGCGCGATCAGGCCCATCTTGTCCAAGCCCTCGTGCCGCACGCCGTGCGCTTTCAGCGAGGCCCGCGCCATCTCGGTCAGGCTGTGGCCGCGCCACGGGTTGCTGGTGTCGTTCTTCGCGAGGCCAGCGCGGATCTCCAGCGCGGCGGCCATCGCGGCATTGCGCCTGTCGGTCTCGTCTTCGACCGTGACCACCCAGCCGCCTGCGGCCGGCTCGGTGCCACGGGCCAGCGCATCGAGCAGTCGAGCCTTGGCCTGCACCAGGTTGCAATCGACATCGCTCACCACGGCATCGAGCGCGGCGGAGACACCATCGCGATCCATGTGGCGGTGGAAGACGGCGCGAACCTCGGTCTGGCGCTGGGCTTCGGCGCGCGCGGCGGCTTTGATGGCCTCTTGCTGTGCGGCTTGAGCGGTCGGGTCGGTGGCGGGAACGAGCATCGTGGTCTCCTGAGTCGAAGGGATCGAGGTGTGTGAGAGGGGCAGCTGGGCAGCGGCGGCGGGCACCACCGCGGTGGCCGGTGCAGCGGTGGACGGTGGTGCGGTCGCACGAGCGTCGGGTCGGGTCCAGGCGAAGCGCGTGGCGCTGGCGCTGATCGGGAGGGCGGCCGTGGTCGCATCAGCGAGCTTCTCCGCGACGGCTTCGGATGCGGTGAACCAGTGGTCCTCGCCATCGCTGAGCCAGGCCATCACGTCGTCGAGTGCGCGGCCGGTCTTGGCGGCATAGCTCGCGGCCATCGCCTGCGCCCACTTGTCGAGCATGTCGGCCGCCTGGCGCAGCTCGGCGGCGTTGCCCGAGGTGCCGGCCCAGGGTGCGTGGATCATCAGCATTGCGTTGTCGGCGATCTCGACGCGGTCGCCTGCCATCGCGATCAGGCTGGCGATCGATGCGGCGATGCCGTCAACGCAGACAGTGACCGTGGCCGGGTGGCGCTTCAGCGCGTTGTAGATCGCGATGCCATCGGCGACCGAGCCGCCGAAGCTGTTCAGGCGGACCGACATGGTCTTGGCGTCGAGTGCGGCCACGGTCTTGACGAAGTCCTTTGCAGCGATGGAGTCGCCGTACCAGGATTCGCCGATGTCGCCGTAGATCCAGATCTCGGCGTGCTGTGTTTCGGAGGCCGCGGACGCGTTTGCGACCGGACGCCGATGGATGCTGTACCAGGGCGTGGCACTCATGCGATGACGATTGCGTTTTGCATGCCGTCATCGTCGAAGTTTCGGCGTCTACTTTGTAGGGGCTGCAGTAGACAATTTGCGTGAGCCCACTCAACGTCGAGCGCGGCGCGCAACGGTGCGCTGTGGATCCCTGGTGCCGCAGATGCGATAGACCATGGCGCGCTTCAGCCCGAACTGGTCGCAGATCTCGGCGACGTTGCGGCCATTGAACATCGCGCGGATGCGTTCATTGCGCGCGCTGCGATCGGGGATCGGCACGTAAACGTCGTCTCCTCCGAACCTGTCGCGCATGCCGGCGACGATCTCCTGCGCCATCGCGGTCGCCCACGGATCCTGCACCGCCAGTCGGTCCCGCAGGATGTCGGTCATGTCGAGCACCCACTGTGACGGCGCACGGCTGTGATGGTTGTCGGGATTCGATTCGGCGTGGCTTCTATTCATAGGCGGGAACTCCATGCGTCACTGGCGATTGAGTGGGAAATGTTGTGTGCGGAGGTGAATGCAGGCGCGATCGGCGGGCGTGGTGGTGGCGGGTCTCGCACTGGCACTGCATCCTGTACAGACGCCTGTACAGCCGGTCTGTCGATGGATTCGACGGCCTGCGGCGCCGCGAATAGATCGGGTTCGAGCCCGGCTTCGAGCCGCGCCCACAGCTTGTCGCTGAGCGTGTGCAGGCCGAGCATCTGCGCACAGAACAGCGCGTAGACCGTGCAGTCCAGCTTCTCGTTGCGCTTGCCGGCCGGCTTCAGCCAGCGGTGTTCCTCGCCGCGGCCGGTCTTCACCAACATGCGGCTCTCGGCCGTGAGCTGGTCGTAGAACTCAGCCGTCAGCTCGCGGGCGAAGTGCACGTAGCCCGGCCCGGGCTGGCCCACCTGCAGGCGGCCGTAGAGCAGATCCTTCGCGGTGTCGGTGCCCACGTGCCACAGCCGCACGCCCTTGCGGATCGTCTTGCCGCGCTCGTTCACGTCGACCAGCACGCTGGCGCTCTTGATTGGCCGCCCCAGCCGCGTCTCGCCCTTCACCGCGTATAGGTTCTGGTTCGGCCGGTTGCGCACGAAGACGTAGCACTGGTGCGTGAAGTGGCCGCCGGTGTCGATCGCCACCGCGTCGGCCGACATCTCGACGCCGCAGACATGCCGGAAGGTCGCCTTGATCGCCGGGTCCAGCTTCAGATCCCATTCGCGCTGGTCGGCCGGGTTGCCGTAGATGACCAGGTCGTCCACCACCCACATCTCCTCGCCGCGGCCAAAGCCCCACACCACCAGCTCCCAGCGGTCCCCCTGCACGTCTACGCCGATCGCGAGCTTCACCGCGCCGCGTGGCACGGTGCGCAACGGGTGCCCGTGCTTGCCGCGCAGCGCGAGCTGGCTGGCGTCGGTCTTCTCCAGTTCCTGCTCGTAGGTCTCGCCGCGGGTGGTGTTGATGAAGGTCTTCAGATCACTGTCGTCGCCGGCCTGCGCCTTCTTCGCGGCCGTCAGCCAGTCGCGCACGATGCTCACCCAGGTCGCCTGCGGGCTGTACGCGGTCCAGCTGAAGAACGCCACGTGCCTGGGCGGCACGATCTCTTCGTCCGTGGCGTTCCGGAAGCGCAGCTGAACCGGATCGCGCTCGTCGATCCAGATCCCTTCGGCGGACTTCCAGCGTCCCTTCCAGGCCGCGAGGTACTCGGCCTGGGTGATGCACACGCCGCAGTGCGGGCACACGTGGCCGACTGTCTCCGGGTCGTCGTCCGTCCACTTGAAGCCGTGGAGCGCTTCCTTGCCGCCCCAATCGAGCGTGTGCTCGTCATCGCAATGCGGGCAGCGAATGAAATACTGGAAGCGAACGTCGGCCTGGCTCTCACGGTCCTCGATCAGGCTGAAGCCCTTGAGCTTCGGCGTACTGCCGGCCACCGACTTGGGAAACGTGGCGCCCTCGATGCGCTTGTCGCCGAGCCTGAAGGGACTGCCCTCCTTCTCGATGTCGCGATCGAAGCCGTCGGTCTCGTCGTAGTACACGCAGTCCACGGTGATGCGGCGGTAGTTCTTCGCGGCCTTGCCGCCACGCAGGTGGAGCAAGCAGCCGAGGAAGCGCTTCTTCTTGATCGTGTTCTCTTTGGACTTGCGGTTGAACTTGGGGAACACGCGGCGCATCACGCGCACGTCGCGCAG
>NZ_JBFUGW010000202.1:0-11313 GCF_056402735.1 Rhizobacter sp. P3_C12 | reverse complement strand
GTCGGCCGCCGGGGCGGTGGCCGCCGTGGCGGGCGGGGTGCGGGCCGCACCCGGCTGGACGCCGGATTCAAGCTGGTAGGCCCGGGCGTAGTTCTCGGGCGTCGGCTCCAGCTTGTCGACCACGAGCCGGCGCAGCGCGGCCTTGGCCAGCACGGCAGGCGTCTGCGGCGCCTGGGGTTTGGTGTCCATCGATCAGGTCAGGGCAAGAAGAGGGAGGGCAGGAAGAGAGATCACTTGGGGGTGTAGCGATTCGGGCGCGGCTCCAGCCCGGCCCGGATCGAATCGGACAGGTCGTCGCCGTCGCCGGCGTCGACGATCCACGGCGCCTTGCGCGGCAGCACCGTCTGCTGCAGCCACTGTTCGAGCGCCTCGGGCGCGAGCGCCTTGCTGAACAGGAAGCCCTGCATCATCCCGCAGCCCAGCCGGTGCAGCACCTCCATCTGGCGCATGTTCTCGACGCCCTCGGCCACCACGCGCAGGCCGAGCGAGCGCGCCAGCGCGATGATCGCGGTGACCACCGCCGAGCTCTGCGGCGTCATGCCGAGGTCGCGCACGAACGAGCGGTCGATCTTCAGCTCGCTGATCGGCAGCGTGGTCAGGTAGGCGAGCGACGAGTAGCCGGTGCCGAAGTCGTCGATCGAGATCTCGACGCCGATCTCGTTGAGCCGGTGCAGCGTCGGGATCACGTTCTGCAGGTCCTTCATCAGGCCCGTCTCGGTGATCTCCAGCTCGATCGCATGGTGCGGCACGCCGTACGCGGTGACCGCCTGGTGGATGTGCTCGACCAGGTCGGTGCGCTCGAACAGCCGGTTCGGCAGGTTCACCGCGATCGAGTCGCTGAAGCCGAAGCTGTCCTGCCAGATCCGGGCCTGGCGCGCCGCCTCGCGGATCGCCCATTCGCTGAGCGGGATGATCAGGCCGGTTTCTTCCGCCAGCGGGATGAAATCGCCCGGCGGCACCAGCACGCCGCCGCGCTGCCAGCGCATCAGCGCCTCGGCACCCACCATGCGCGCGCCGCGCACGTCGACCTTGGGCTGGTAGTGCAGCACCAGTTCGTTGCGCTCGATGGCCTTGTGCAGCGCGCTCTCGAGCTCGAGCTTCTCGCGGCCCTTGCCGGCCAGCGCCGGGCGGTACAGCAGCGCGGCATTGCGGCCCTGCGCCTTCACCGAGTACATGGCGACGTCGGAGTTGCGCATCAGGTCGGCCACCGTCTGGCCGTCGCGCGGGAACATCGCGATGCCGACGCTCGCCGTGACGAAGCACTCCTGGCCGCCGACGAAGATCGGCTCGCGCATCACGTCGAGCACGCGCGCGGCGACCCGCTCGGCATCCGACTCGTCGGACACCTCGGGCAGCAGCGCGACGAACTCGTCGCCGCCGAGCCGGCCGACCGCCTCCAGCGTGCGGTGCGAGCGCGAGCCCATCGACTCGACCGCGCTCTCCATCACCTGGTCGGAGTGGCGCACGCACGAGCGCAGCCGGCGCGACACCTCCATCAGCAGCTCGTCGCCGGCGCCATGGCCCAGCGTGTCGTTGATCACCTTGAAGCGGTCGAGGTCGATCAGCAGCAGCCCGACCGGGTGGTTCAGCCGGCGTGCATGCTCGAGCGCGCGCTCGGTGCGCCAGATCAGCTGGCGGCGGTTCGGCAGGCCGGTCAGCGCATCGAAGTTGGCGAGGTGGCGGATCTTGTCTTCCGCCATGCGGCGGTCGGTCACGTCCTGCACGATGCCGGTGTAGCCGGAGAGGTTGCCGTGCTCGTTGAACTCCGGCTCGGCCTCGACGTGGATGATGCGCTGGCGGGCGTCGGGCAGCGTGACCGGGATGTCGGTGGCCAGCACCGAGCTGTGGCGGATCACCTCGTGCAGGATGGTCACGAAGCCGGCGCGGTCTTCGGTCGGCACCATGCGCAGCAGCGCCCGCATGCTGGGCGTGTCGCCCGGGCCGAGGCCGAACACCCGCAGCCCCTCGACCGAGAACAGCGGGTTGCCGTGGCCGCGGTGCCAGTCGAAGCTGCCCATGCGCGCGAGGTCCTGCGCGCGCGCGAGCTTCGACTTGCTGCGCTCCAGCTCCTGGCGGGTGCGCGACGAGCGCAGCAGGTAGCGCAGCCGGCCCGCCAGCAGGCTCCAGTGGGTGGACTTGACGAAGAAATCGGTGGCGCCGGCCTCGTAGGCGCGGGTGATCGACGCGTCGTCGTCGAGCCCGGTCAGCATCAGCACCGGCATCGATTCGAAGCCGGGCAGGCTGCGCAGCTCGCGGCAGGTCTCGAAGCCGTCGAGCCCGGGCATCAGCGCGTCCAGCACGACGACGTCGGGCGACCAGTCGGCCAGGATCTGGATCGCCCGCTCGCCGCTGGTGGCCTCGGTGATCGCGAAACCGCGCTCGCGCAGCGCGATCGCGGTGAGCAGCAGGTTGACCTCGTCGTCGTCCACCAGCAGCACGCGCGGCTGCCCGAGCAGGTCGTCGTCGGGCAGCGGCGCGCTGGAGCTCATGGAGGTCAGCGACCCAGCAACCGGCGCGTGGCAGCCACGACGATCACCACCTCGGCCTGCAGCGCCACGATGCGATCGTCCATGCCCTGGGTCGCCTCGCGGCGGACCATGGCTTCGATTTCTGCGCAGATTTGAGACATCTTGAGGGCCCCGATGCTCGCGGAAGACGACTTCAGCGTGTGTACCACGTGCCGGATGCCCGTCAAGTCGTGGGACGCCTGAGCATCCTGCAATTGGGGGAGAAGACGCTCGAGCGAGGTATCGAAGGCCTTCATGACCCGCTCGAGCAGCTGGTTCTCGCCGCTCGGGTCGAGTTCGCGCAGGCGGTCGAGCGCGCCGGCATCGAGCACGCCATCGGCGGCCGCCGCCGGGGCAGCGGGCGCCGGAGCGGCCGCGCCACCGGTGGGCGGGCTGTCGGAATCCACAGGCGCCGCGGGGCGCAATCGTTTGGAAAGCATGGCGAGCAGTTGGCTTTGGCGGAATGGCTTGGACAGATAGTCGTCGAAACCGAGTTCGAGAAACCGTTCTTCATCCCCTCCCAGGGCATTGGCCGTCACGGCGATCACCGGCGTTTCGGTCGGCGTCAGGAAGTTGAACCGTCCCGAGCGGCTGCGCCGGAACCAGTTCAACGCCTCGACGCCGTCCATGCCGGGCATCTGGATGTCCATCAGCACCAGGTCGAAGCGCCGCTCGCACAACGCCTTCAAACCCTCCAGCGCCGAGGCGCTGACCTGGACCTGGCACCCCAGCGCCCGGAGCATCTGCCCGATGACCTCCTGGTTGACCGGATTGTCTTCGATGACAAGGATCTGTGCGTTCAGCCGGGGCGTCAAGCGCGTCGCATCGGCGCGGTGGCTGGAGATGCCCAGGATCGCCTGGCGCAGCTCGGCCTTGCGCACCGGCTTCGCGACGAAGCGGTCGAAGCCGGCGCGGTGCGCCGCCCGCACGTCGTCCGGCGACGACACCGACGACAGCAGGATCATCTTCATGCCGCTGCCCGGGCGCTCCGGGCCGAGCGCCTGCAGCGCGTGGGCCAGGCCCATGCCGTCGAGCCGCGGCATGTGCATGTCGACCAGCGCCAGGTCGAAGCGCGGGTCGATCGGCGTCGCGCCCGACAGGATCGCCAGCGCCTGCCGACCGTCCTCGGCCAGCACCACCTGCATGCCCCAGGCGCCGAGCATGTTGTCGAGCACGGTGCGGTTGGTCTCGTGGTCCTCGACCACCAGCACGCGCAGGGCCGGCATCTGCGTCACGTCGAGCCCCGGCGACGTGGTGTCGCCGCCGGCGCTGTCGGCAGGCGCCATCGGCATGCTGAAGATGAAGCGCGAGCCGATGCCCGGCGAGCTCTGCACCTCGATGTCGCCGCCCATCAGCTCGACCAGCTGCTTGGAGATCGCGAGGCCCAGCCCGGTGCCGCCGTAGCGGCGCGACATGCCGCCGTGCGCCTGCGTGAACGCGCTGAACAGGCGCGGCAGCACCTCGTCCTCGATGCCGATGCCGGTGTCGCGCACCTCGAACTCCAGCCACAGCGCGCGGTCGGCCGACTGCGCCGGCATCGGCATGCGCACGTCGACGACGATCTCGCCGGCTTCGGTGAACTTGATCGCGTTGGCCACCAGGTTGGTCAGCACCTGGCGCAGCCGCAGCGGGTCGCCGTGCACATGGCTCGGCATGCCGGGCTCCTCGCGGAAGCTCAGCTCCAGGCCCTTCTCGTGCGCGCGCGGCGCGAGCAGCTCGAGCGTGTCCTCGACCACCGAGCGCAGCGAGAAATCGACCGGCGCGAGCTCCAGCCGCCCGGCCTCGATCTTCGAGAAATCGAGGATGTCGTTGATGATCTCCAGCAGCGCCTCGCCGGAGCGGTACACCGCCTGCGCGAAGCGCTTCTGGCGGTCGTTCAGCGCGGTGCCCAGCAGCAGCTCGGTCATGCCGAGGATGCCGTTCATCGGCGTGCGGATCTCGTGGCTCATGTTGGCCATGAACTGGCTCTTGGCCTGGCTGGCGGCCTCGGCGATGTCGCGTGCGCGCTTCAGCTCGTTCTCGTGCTCCAGGTCCTCGGTGACATCGCACACCAGGCCGTACACGCGCAGCTCGCCGTCGGGCATGCGGCGCGAGCGGGTGCGCGAGCGCAGCCAGCGCACGCCCTTGACCGGGTGCTGGATGCGCACGCGGATGTCGGCCGGCTGCAGCTGTTCCTCCAGCTCGCGGCGCGCCGCCAGCAGGTGGCGGTCTTCCGGCAGCACGCGCGACAGGAAGGAGTTCGGCGTGCGCTCGAACTCGTCCTGCGGCGTGCCCCAGGTGTCGTAGCTGCTCTCGGCGAGGAAGTGGAAGCGGTCGCGCGCCGGGTTGGTGACGAACAGGCTGTCTTCCACCGTGTGCGCGAACTCGCGCAGCCGGTTCTGCGACTCGTGCAGCTCGCGCTCGGCACGGCGCTCGCGGGTCACGTCTCGCGCCAGCACGATCACCAGCCGCGGCGTGCCGTCGGCATGGCGCAGCGCGAAGCTGCGGGCGCTGACGATGCGGCTGCCGCCCTCGCCCGGCACCTCGACCTCGCTCTCGATGGTGCCCTGCTCGGCCAGCGCCCGTGCGATGGCCGGCTCGCCGAGCAGCGCGACATCRCCGCCGAAGGCATCGCGCACGGTCTTGCCGAGCACCTGCTCGCGGCCCTTGGCGAACTCGCGCTCGGCATGGGTGTTGACCGCGACGATGCGGCGGTCGATCGGGTTCAGCACGAACAGGCTGGCCGGCAGGTTCTCCATCAGCAGCTGCAGCAGTTCCGGCTCGGGCGCGGCGGGCGCCGGCGTGGTGGGCAGCAGGAGCGGAATGGGGACCGTGGCGGGGGCGTGCGCGTCTGCCTGGGCATCGGCACGCGCGCCGCGCAGGTCGAGCAGCCGCTGCACCGTCTCGAGCACCCGGCGCAAGGCCGTCAGGTCGCGCTGCGCCGGCACGCCGTGCAGTTCCAGCACGGCAGCCGTGGTGATGCCGCCGCGCACCGGCAGCGCCATCACGCTGGCGGCCGAGCCATGCATCGGCGCCAGGCAGATGCGGCCTTCGGCGACCGCCCGCCCGGTGGCGCTGAGCCGCGGGTGGACGGTGAAGCGGCCGGGATGCGGATCCTCGGGCTGCTCCCAGGCCTGCAGCTGGGCGGCGTCGCCGGCGACGGACAGCACGCGCAGCACCGCGTGGCCCTCGGCCTGCAGGCCCTGCGCCAGCAGCGCGGCAGCGGCGTGCAGGGCGTCGGCCAGCGATTCGGCCCCGTCGACGCCGACGGCAACCTGCTGCAGCAGGCCCAGCCAGTCGATGACCGCCTCCTCCGCCGCGGCCGGCGCCGGCACCGTCGCCACCGGCGGCACCGGCTCGGGCTTCGCCGCATGGCGCGCCTGGCGGACACCGAACCATCGAGCAAGACGAGACAGCGGAGCAGGCATGGATCAACTACTGGTGAAAATGGCGCTGCCGCGTCGGCCCCACGGACTGACTCGGCCCAGGAAAGGGTCTTCGTTCCACTTTCGGTCCCGTCCGGACCGACTTGAGGCATCCGACACATTGGAAACCGGCGCGCGCCCCACAATGTCACGCTGCAACCACTCCTTACAATCCGTCGGATGAATCTCGAGACCGCGCTGCCGGCCGGACTGCTGCTGCTGGCAGCCCTCGCGACCGGGGCCTGGGCGGCCTGGTCGAGACGGCGGCTGCGCCGCACCGAACAGGCCCTGCAGCACGAGCGCGCCGAGCGGCAGGCGGTGGCGCAGACGCTCGACTGCTGGCAATGGCGCAGCGACCTGCAGCACCGCGTCGTGCAATGGCGCCCGCCGCGCGGCGCGGCGCTGGCCGACTGGGCCGGGGCCGACGACGCCGCACCGCTGTGGCAGCACTTCCAGGGCAGCGACACGCTGACCCGCTCGCTGCGCAACGCGATGGAGCAGCATGCGCCGCTCAGCGCCACCTCGCTGTGGCGCGCCGGCTCGGCCGGGGTGCGGCAGCCCTGGTCGCTGCGCGCCGAGCCGGTGCTCGATGCGCAGGGCCGCTTCGCCGGCTACGTGGGCTCCGCGCGCGAGCTCACCGACCCGGGCGACCAGCGCATCAGCGAGTTGCTGCAGGCGCTGACCGATCCGGTGCTGCGCGTCGCGCTGCCGCCGCCGGGCCAGCTGGGCGTGCTGTACGAGACCAACGCGGCCGCCGAGCGCTGGCTGCACATCGCCGACCCGGCTGTGCTGCCGCCGTGGCCCGAGCTGTTGCAGCGCCTGCCGGCCGGGCTGCGGCTGCTCGCCGAGCAGGCGATCTCGCCGACGCTGCATGCCGGCACGGCGAGCGGCAGCGCCGAGGGCTGGGAGCTGCAGGTGCTGCGGCTGTCGCCGGCGTCGTCGCCCGCCCCGCAGCGCGCCGGCACCGAGCTGGTGCTGATCTTCCACCGCCATGCGGCCACGGCCGCCGCGGCGCTGCCGCCGGCCGACGAGCAGGAATCGTTCAGCTACACCGTGTCGCACGACCTGCGCGCGCCGATCCGCGTGGTCGAGGGCTTCACGAAGATCGTCAAGGAAGACTACGGCCGCCTGCTCGACCGCATCGGCAACGACCACCTCGACCGCGTGCTCGGCGCCGCCGCGCGCATGAGCAGCATGATCGACTCGCTGCTCGCGCTGTCGCAGCTGTCGGCCCGGCCGCTGGCGCGCCAGCCGATCAACCTGTCGCAGCTGGTGGGCTACATCGTCGACGACCTGCGGCGCGAATCGCCGCAGCGCGTGGTGCAGGTCGACATCGAGCCGGGCCTGCATGCGCAGGGCGATGCGACGCTGCTGCGGGTGGCGCTGGAGAACCTGCTCGGCAACGCGTGGAAGTACACCGCGAAGTGCCGCGACGCGCACATCTGGTTCGAATCGGGCGTGCACGAGGGCCGGCAGGCCTTCACGGTGCGCGACAACGGCGCCGGCTTCGACATGCGCTTCGCCGACCGGCTGTTCGGCGTGTTCCAGCGGCTGCACAGCGCGAACGATTTCCAGGGCACCGGGGTCGGGCTGGCCTCGGTGCGGCGCATCGTGCGCCGGCATGGCGGCGACATCTGGGCCGAGGGCGAAGTCGACCGCGGCGCGCGCTTCCAGTTCTGGCTGGGTTAGCCCGCCGACAGGAGCTCGACGGCTTCGAGCAGCCGCTCGGCCTGCTGCACCAGCGGCTTGCCTTCCGCCGCCGCCAGCCGCTGCAGCCGCTCCAGCGCCTGCGCGCGCGGCAGCGAATAGCGGTGCATCAGCACGCCGACCGCCATCGCCACCGGCTGGCCGAGCGCCTCGTGCGCCAGCGTGYCGGGCAGCGGCACGGATTCGCCGCCGCGCGGCCCGATCTGTGCGAACGCGGCTTCCACCGCGGGCACGATCTGGCGGATGTCGAGCGGCTTGACGAGGTAGGCCACCGCGCCGAGCGCATTCACCTGCGCGACGGTGTCGTCGTCGGCGAACGCCGACAGGAACATGAACGGCATCTGGCAGTAGTCGCGCAGGTAGGCGGCCACGTCGAAGCCGCTCTTGCCTTCCATGCGGATGTCCAGCAGCGCGAGATCCGGGCGGTGCTCGCGGGCCAGCAGGATCGCGTCGTCGCCGTTGTCRGCATCGATGATCTCGTAGCCGGCCTGCGCGAGCCCGTGGGTCAGCGTCGCGAGCACGAGGCGGTCGTCATCGACAACGAGGATCTTGCCTTTGTTCGTCACGGTGGATGCTGCTGGCGGGACGGTGAAGGCGCGATTGTGGCCGAAAGCGCCACCCCGGGCGGTTTCAGGTCGACCACCGCCACCACGCGCGTGCCCTGCGCCTCGATCGACAGCTTCGCGCTGCGCCGCGGCAACAGCGCCCGCACCAGCCCGAGCCCCGATACGCCGCCGGGGAACTGCGCGAGGCTGAAGCCCTCGCTCAGCCGGCCCTCGTTGCCGATCACGATCTGCACGCCGTCGTCGCCGCACACCAGCGTGCAGCTGACCGGCGCGTCGCCCGCGCTGTGCTTGATCGCATTCGTCAGCAGCTCGTTCACCGTCAGCGCGATCGGGATCGACTCGGCCTCCGGCAGCGTCCACTGCTGCGGTTGCGGGCCCTGCGCGTCGAACACGATCGAGCGCCCGAAGGTGCGCTGCACCGAGCCGGTGATCGCCTCCAGCACGCTGTGCAGGCGCAGCGGCCCGCTGATGCCGACCTGCAGCCCGTAGACCTGCGCGATCGCCTGCACCTGGCCCACCACCTCGGCCATCACGCCGGCCACCTCGGGCTTGCGCGTCGCGATCTGCTGCAGCAGCCCGGCCACGCCCTGCAGGTTGTTCTTGATGCGGTGGTGCACTTCCTTCACCAGCATCTCGCGCTGCGCGATGGCGGCCTCGAAACGCGCCTCCTGCGCGGCGCGCTGCTCGGTGACTTCGGTCGCCACCATCAGCAGCTGGTCGGCCGGCTGGCCGTCGGCCGCGAGCGGCAGGTAGCGCGCGTCCCACACCTGGAACTGGCCGTCGAGCTCGGTGCGGTACTCGCGCTGCGTCACGCGGCCGGCGACCAGCGCGTCTTCCATGTCGCGGCGGCGCTCGGCGGCGATCTCGGGCGGGAAGATCTGCTCCGGCGTGCGCCCGATCAGCTGCGCGGGCGGCGTCGATGCGTTGCGGGCCGCCACCTCGTTGACCTGCAGGATGCGCAGCGTGTGCGCATCGCGCAGCGTGATCGCGAGCGGCGCCGCCTCGATGATGCGCTGCAGCGACGACTGCGCCTCGGCGGTGCGCGCCTCGGCCTGGCGGCGCCGCTCGATGTCGAGCAGCGCGTAGGTCAGCTGCCGCCCGGTGACGACCGCGTTGCCGACCACCCAGTACTCGCGGCCGTCGCGCGCCTTCACGCGGCATTCGAAGGTCTCGGCCTGCCCCTCGACCAGGTCGTCGAGGTAGTCGGTGCGCAGGAACGGATGGTCGCTCTCCGGCGTCGCGACGGTGGCCATCGGCCGGCCGATGAAATCCTCCAGGTCGCCGCCGAACATGCGGCGCGCCGAGCGGTTCATCCACTCGATGCCGTCGGCGCCGACCGTGACGATGCCCACCAGCACCGAATCGAGGATCGCGCGCGTGCGCTCGGCCTGCAGCGCGACCTCGCTGGCCAGCGCCTCCAGCTCGGCCTGCTGCGCCTTCAGCCGCGTGATGTCGGTCAGCACCGCGATCAGTTCCTGGCCGTCGACCCCTTCGCCGGCGCGCCGCACCGACAGCGAGCACCAGTGCCGCGGGCGCCCGCGCGTGTCGACCGCGATCTCGGTCTCGTGCACTCGGCCGGCCGCCAGCGAGGCATCGATCTCGGCCACCAGCCGGCCCACCTCGGGCTGCGCGGCCAGCAGCTCCTGCAGGCTGCAGCCGGCCACGTCGCCGGCGCGGAAGCCGAGCAGYGCCTCGAAGCGCCGGTTGCAGCGCACGAGCAGGTTGCCTCGCAGGTAGGCGATGCCGACGGTGGTGCTCTCGAGGATGGTGGTGAGCTCGCGCAGCAGCATCTCGCTGCGCTGCTGGGTCTGGTGCTGGTCGGTGATGTCGAGCGTGACGACCGAGGTGGTGCGCTTGCCCGAGGCGAGCGTCGCCGGCTCGACCCGCGTCAGCAGCCAGCGCAGCCCGTGCTCCGGGTGGCGGATGGCATAGCGCACCTCGGCGCGCTGGGCCAGGCGCAGCGCCTGCTGCAGCTTGTCGTACTCGGGCAGCGATTCGGGCAGCACCACGTCGCGGCGGATCGATTGCAGCGCGGGCGCGCCGGCGTGCGACTCGGCGGCGCTGCCGAACACCGCGCCGTGCTGCACCCAGCCGGACGCCTCCTGGAAGGTCGCGAGGCCGACGCCCGCCGTGTCCATCAGCGCGCCGATCTGCATCTGCGCGAGGTCGCGTTCCTCTTCGACGCTGCGGTCCTCGACGATGGCCATGTAGCGGCGCTGGCCGCTGCCGCTCTGGTAGCAGCGCACGATGGAGCGCAGCCGGCGCGGCGCGGGGTCGGGCTGCCCATGGTGGCCCGGCTGGTCCACCCAGGCCTGCGTCTCGACCGGGCTGGAGCCGGGGCGCAGCAGCGGCAGCGGCTTGCCCTCGTGCCAGGCCATCAGCTGCTGGATGCCGGGCGAGGCCTCGGACATCAGCACCGGCACGTCGCCCGCGAGCGCCTCGAAGGCCGGGTTGCTGCGCACCAGCAGGCCCTGCTCGTCGAACAGCACCATGCCGACCGGGCTGAGTTCGAACCAGTCGTCGAGCTCGCGCACCGAGCGGTCGGCGCGTTCGCGCGCGATGTGCTCGGCGGTGCTGTCCTGCAGGATGCTGACGGTGCGCGCGCGGCCCTGCGCATCGCTGCCGACGCGCCACGCGGCGCGGAACCAGCGCTCGCGGCCATCGGCGTGGATCATCCGGCGCTGCACCAGCCGGGTCGTGCCGGCGGTGCTCATCTGCTGGCGGTAGGCGCGGTTCAGCGCGCGGTCCTCGGGGGGTTGCAGATCCAGGGGGTCGGTGCCGACCAACTGCTCGCGCGTGAAGCCGGTGAACTCGAGGAACGCGTCGTTGGCGTCGATCAGCTTGAAGTGCTCGTCCTGCAGCGTGACGGGGAACGGGGCGTCCCAGAACATCGTGCCCATGTCGGGCATCGCCGGGGCCGGGGTGAGCTCGGGTGCGGGTGCCGTGGCGGGGCTCACCGCGGCCAGGCGCAGCGCGTGGCGCTCGCCGTCGAGCGGCGCCAATGCGACGCCGAAGCGGCGGCCGTCGTTCAGCGTGACCGCCTCCGGCAGCGTCGACGACGAGCCGGCGGCGAGTGCCTGCGCGACGGCGCTGACGAACGGCTCGCCGAGCAGCGGCCCGAGCTGCGCC
>NZ_JBFUGW010000201.1:0-11344 GCF_056402735.1 Rhizobacter sp. P3_C12 | reverse complement strand
CCGCCGCCGCGCCGGTGACGGCATCGCGCTGCAGCTCGCCGCCCAGCGCCTCGATCAGCGCGGGGATCAGCTGCTTCAGCTCGCCGGTGACCAGCGCGACATCGGCATCGAAGTGGTCTTCGTCCCGGGTGGCGGTGGACGTGCCTTCGAGCACCACGTCGAGCAGCTTGAGCTTCTTGATGGTCATCGCATCGCTCAGCACGAAGGACACGCGCGACGACCAGGTCATCGCGAGCGACGTGGGCAGCTTGCCCTGCACGATGTGCTGGCCGACCTCGTCGATGTCGAGCGTGTGGCGTGCGTACTTGACGGTGGCCTTCTCGCTGTCGGGCTGCTTCAGCTCGCATTCGCGGTCGACCGTGAACCCGGCCGGCGCTTCCTTGCTGGTCAGCCATTCGGCCATCGCGGTGGCGGGCGAGATCGCGCTTTGCGCGAGGCTCAGCCGGATGCCGCCGCCGAGCAGCTCGACCAGCATCGTGACGACACGGTCGGCCTTGGCGGTGCTGGCCGCGTCGATCACGACGAAGCCGGCGCGAACGTCGATCCACACCAGCGTGGCGGAACGCTTCGGGAAGGCGCGCGGCAGCAGGTCCTGCACGATCTCCTCCTTCAGCTCCTTGGCGATCTTGCCCTTCGGGCGGCGGCCGGTCTCGGCCTCGATGCGGTCGAGCCGGGCCTCGAGTTCGGCCTTGATCACCGAGGAGGGCACGGCCTTGCGCTCGACGCCCAGGCGCAGCACCAGCTGGCCGCCGATGTTCTCGATCAGCGCGCCCTCCTTGTCACCGCGCGGCTGCAGCCAGCCGGCGGATTCGGGTTGCGTGGCACCGCAGGCGGTGAAGCGGCTGCCGGCCAGGCGTTCTTCCACCTCTTCGAGGGGCGGCGGGTTCCATTGGTCGATGCGGTAGAGGAGCGCGTTCTTGAACATGGGCACAACGGGAGTGGGGCCCGGATTGTAGAAGGGTGTGCGGTCAGGGCGGATTCACGAGGAAAACGGCGCGGGCGGCTTTCTGCCGGTGTTCGGTGCAGAAGGCCTGCACAGCCGCCTCCAGGCTCGGGTAGGTCACCGAACTGCCCTTTGCCTGCAGCAGCCATCCTTGCAGGCCCGGGCCGTCCTGCCTCTCGAGCAGAGCCCACGGGCTGGAGGACTGCGTCGAGGAACCTGTCAATGCCACACGACGGGTCGATTTCGCGTTCTCTTCGAGCCGTCGGAATGAATCGGGCGCGGCGCCGGGCGGGAACCGGCGTGCGTGCAGCAGGCCTTTGCCCGGGCGCTGCGAGTTGCTGAAGGACAGTTCGATCTCCTGCAGCGTTGCAGCCACCCCGGCCTCCTGGATGAAGCGTTCGTCCACGCCGGCACCGGGCCCATTGGTCAACCAGAGCATCGCCGAGGCCGGTGCACGGCTGCGCTCTTCAATTGCCGGAAGCCGGGTGTCGTCATCTCGCTCCACCCACGCCTTCAGCGCGTCGGCGCGGATGAGCGCCACCTGCTGGCCGTCCAGATCGCAATGGAAATTCCCTTTCGAATCGCCCGACCAGGTCTTGCCGGGAAACTTGCCGTGCAGCCTGCACAGTTCGGTCAGTGCGACCGCGGTGTCGCCTGCCGACCCGGCGCGGATGCGCTGGGTCGTCTGATGCGCCGGCACCCAGCGCGTCTCGGCAAACCGGCAGAACGCCTTCAGGTCGCGGTGCACGGCGCTGCCCTGCTGCCACGCGAACCCCTTGCGGTCGCCGGTTTCCCTGGCCACCGCCTTCAACAACGACTTCGTCTGATCGATGAACAGCGCCGGCGGCACGCTGCGGAACAGGCGGGCCGCGGCAGCCCACATCTCGTCGGTCGTCAATGCGGACGATCTGGCGAGATGGCCGTTGCGGTCCAGCCATTCGTTCATCGCATGCAGGTCGATCTGCTCTCCCTTCAGGTGGCCCTCGAGGAGCTTCACGAACCTGCCGGCTTCGGGGTTCCGGCTCTTGCCGAGGCGCACGATCCAGCACGCCGCATGGAAGCTCGGCAGCAGTGCCCCCGGCGCCAGCTTGGGCGGTTCCGCAGGCAGTCCGAAGACGGCGGCGTACTGCTCGCGACGGGCGATCAGTTCGCGCCATTCGATGTCGCGCGGATGCACGGCCTGTTGGCGCAGCTTCTCGGAGTCTGCACGGATCATCCCCTCGATGTCGTTGAACAGCACCCCGTCGATGTCGGCAAGCGCCACGACCGCCTGGATGTGCGACTCGAGTACCGGGTCCGGATAGCCCGCGGCGGGTCGGCGTGCCAGCAGCCCGGCGAACTCGTCCAGCGCGGCGACCACCTGGGTGTCGGGACTGACCGTGTGGATGGACCTGCCGGCAAAGCCATCCCGGCCGCCGATCCAGTAGCCCTGCGTCGCCGCCACCGACAACGGCCTCTCCTTCCCGTCCTTCTTCATCTCCTCACGAAGACGGGCCCGGTCCGCGGCCGAGGTGGTGGCGGCCAGCAGGGTGGCGTCGTACTGTTCGCGGCGCAGGCGGGCGCGCATTTCCTCCCGCGTCGCCGCCTTGCCGACATAGCTTCCCAGGTACRCCGCGCCAACAGCCCCGCCCACGACCGTGGCAGCCACGCCGACAGGCCATGCCACCGCCGCCGTCGCGACGGCCCCGGTGACGATCGCGCCCGTCGCCAGCGGCGTGCACACGGCAGCGTTGACAACGGCCTTGGCCAGGCGAGTGCGCCCGCAACGCATCTCGTGGCGGGCTTGCTTCATCAGGCGCCGCTGTCGCTTCTGCGCGCCCTTCAGCACCTGGATGAGCAGGTCATGGTCGGCGCTGCGAAGCGCCGCATCGGTCCCGGCCAGGCTGTCGATCTGCCGCTGAAGATGCCCGCAATGGGCCTTGCAGCGGCGGTACTCCTTCTTGCGAAAGCTGATCTCCTGGCGTCCGACCACGCCATCGATGCCGGCGCACGCGAGCGACAAGGGCAAAGCCACCGCACCCAGCGCGAGGCCGGCCGTTCCCAGGCCCAGCGACGCGAGGTTGGCGCCCGACGCGATCTTCATGCCCATGCCGGCGACGCCCAGCAACGCGGTGACGGTCGACAGGCCGGTGTCTCGCAGCGCGGCGGCGCAGCAGCGTCGCCAGGCCTGGCGTGCCGCCTTGTCGAACAGCTTGCATCGCGAGAGCGCCGCCTGGCAGCAGCGGAAGCCGTGAACCACTTCCGGGCTCGACGGCTGCCCGCTCGCACGGTTGGCGAGGTATTCCTGGAAGTGCCGATAGAAGACGACCACCTCGACCTTCCGGCGGTCCTGCTCGTCGACCGCGTCGAGGAACGCGTTGAACATGTCGAGGCCGTCGATCAGCGAGCAGYCGGCCGCCACGCCGCCTGCGATCCCGAGAGCTTGCAGGCCCCCGGCAGGAGGCGCGAAGCCGGGGCCGGTCGATGAGGTCGCGGCATTCAGTCCGGTCCGGAACAGCGCGCAGTCCGCCCACAACAGTGCCGAAGTGCCCGTCACGGTCGACACCAGCGTGCCGGCATCGCCGCCGCGCCTGAATGCCTTGTGGCCCTCGGTGCGCGGCCGGTTGAGGCCGCGCCGGATCGCGAACTCGGCCCGCCGCCGGGCCTGGGCGGGCACGTTCCGTGCGCGTGCATAGCGGGGCGCGCACGACGGCGGCGCTGCCGGCAGGTAGTGTCCGTTCTCGTCCTGGGTCACCAGGCCGCTGGACAACAGCTCTTCTGCAAGGTCGCCGACCTTGGACGCGATCTTGTCGGCCACCAGCGCCTCCAGCTGCGTCACGGCCTCCTTGGCACGCTTCGCCGGATCGTCGGACGCCTGAGCGCTCGTGGAATCGGCCGCGTCCTCGCGACGCGGCACGTGAAACTGATTGCCGTGCGGATGGAAGAAGATCGAACCGTGCATGAGCAAGTCTCCTCAAGCTCAAACGGCCCCCCACTCGACTCGCTCCGGCTCACCGAGGACATCCAGGGGCACTGCTTGCTGAGTGGCGTGCACCGACCAGTTCGTTCGCTGTACGGATGAACCGCACGAAAACCCGCATCGGCCCGGCATCCCGCCGGCATCACACCGGCGTCACGCTCACCGACACATCGAGCTGCTGCTCGCCGCCGCCGAGGATCACGCCGCGCAGCGGCACCACGTCGGCGAAGTCGGCGCCCCAGGCGAGCGTGATGTAGCGCTCGTCGGCCAGCTGGTTGTTGGTGGGATCGAACTCCACCCAGCCGTGCGCCGGCGAGTACGCGGCCACCCAGGCATGCGAGGCATCGACCCCCAGCAGCCGCGGCTGCCCCGGCGGGGGATCGGTCAGCAGGTAGCCCGACACGTAGCGCGCCGGCAGACCGTGCCCGCGCAGGCAGGCGATCATCAGGTGCGCGAAATCCTGGCAGACGCCGCGCCGCTGGTACAGCACCTCGTCGACCGAGGTGCTGACGGTGGTCGCCCCGGCCTCGAATTCGAAATCGTCGTGGATCGCCTGCGTCAGCGCAGACAGGGCCGCAAACCAGTCGCGCCCCGGCGCGAGCGCCGTCCGCGCATACAGCCGCGCACCTTCGGACAGCGGCACCAGCACCGTCGGCTCGCACATGCACGCCGGCTCCAGCGCACCGAGCGTCGGCGTGTTGCGGACCGCATCGCGCACCGATTCCCAGGGCTGCGTCGCCGACGCCCACACCGGCCGCGTGCCGACCTCGACCGTGCAGGCCATGCGCACCCGCAGCAGGCGGTGCGCGCCGTGCAGCCCGAAATGCGTGACCGTGTTGCCGAAGCTGTCGGGCGCCTCGTGGCGCTCGTCGGGCGGCGGGTCGATCTGCAGCGAATGCGACAGCAGCTTCTGCCACGGCAGCTCGCGCGGCGCGAGCCGGGCCAGCTGCCAGGACTGCGAGACCGGTGCCGCATACGCGTACCGGGTTTCGTGCTCGACGGTGTAGCGCGCGGCTGCCATCACGCCACCAGCGACAGCACGCTGCGCGAGGCGGCGTGCGAGAAGAACTTCAGCGTCAGCTCGTCCGACACCGTGTAGGCGGCGCGCTGCAGCTGGTCGATCACCGTGGCCAGCGCCTCGCTCTCGGGGTGCAGGTCGTGCGCGCCGAGCGCCAGCAGCGCGGCCTGCGCCGGGGCGAGCACGTCGCTCGCGAAGCGGCCGTGCGTGCGTTCGAGCTTGTCGACGTACTCGACCAGCCCCTTCACCTGGAAGGCGACCGAGCGCGGGTTGGTGTCGTCGCGCAGCAGCAGGTCGAGCACCGGCAGCCACTCCGGCGCCACCAGGTAGCGCGAGCGGTAGGTGACGGTGGAGTCGGCCAGTTCCAGCAGCCAGTCGAGCCCGCTGCTGCGGCCCTCGCGCGTGGCGACCTTCAGCGTCAGGCACAGGTTCGACAGCCGCTCGATGCGCCGCCCGATCGACAGGAAGCGCCACGAGGTGCTGCGCGTCATGCCGTCGAGCACGAAGCCCGACAACGTCATCATCGACGTGACCGCGCGGTCCAGCCAGGCCAGCGCCAGCGCGAGCGAGCCGCCGCGCTGGAACACCGGGTCGGCGATCAGCTGGTTCAGCGTGCGCCAGTTGTCGGCCGACATGCGGTCGCGCAGGCTGAACGCGACGCGCAGCAGCTGCCGCAGCCGCACGCTCAGGCCCTCTTCGGGGTGCGTCGCGGCGCGCAGCAGCTCGGTGCCGACGTTGTCGAGCGAATCGATCAGCCCCATGCGCTTCGCGAGCGCGAGCGTCGGCGTCAGGCCGTCTTCCGGGTCGTCGGCGCGCGCATCGACGTTGCCCAGCACGCCGGCCACCGCGACGCGCAGCAGCCGCGCCGACGCGTCGCAGCGCTCGCCGTAGCGGCCGAACCAGAACAGGTTCTCGGCGGTGCGCGACGGCACGTTGCCCTTGGTCGTCACCAGGTCGGGCGGCGTCACGGTGCGCGTGAGCAGCGAGAACGACGCGTTGACCGGCCGGTCGGACAGCACCCAGGTGTCTTTCGAGCGCCCGCCGCGCTGCATGCCGATGACGCGGTCGTCGTCGTCGCCGGCCACGCGGGTCAGGCCGCCCGGCATCACGCGGTAGCCGTTCGGCGTCGCGACCGCGAACACCCGCAGCCCGACGGTGCGCGCGCTCAGGTGCTCGCCGTGGCGCCCGGTGCCGCGCGGCTCGCGCTCGAGCACCGGCGCCTGCGACACGTGCACCCATTCCTGCGCCACGTAGCGCTGCGGGCGCGCCGCCACGCGGGCGCGCAGCAGCAGGCGTTCGTCGTCGGAGAGGTCGGCGCCGAACACCGCCGGCTCGTTGGCCGAACGGTCGAGCGGCTTGATGATCAGGTGGTCGATGCGCTTCCAGGCGTCTTCGAAGGCCGCCGGTTCGCCCAGCCACCAGGTGGCGACCGAGGGCAGCAGCAGCGGCTCGCCGAGCAGCTGTTCGCTGAGCTGCGGCAGGTAGCCGAGCAGCGCGCCGGATTCGAGCACGCCGGAGCCGAGCGCATTCGCGAGCAGCACGGTGCCGCGGCGCGCGCAGTCGGTGAGGCCGGCCACGCCGAGCGCCGAATCGGAGCGCAGCTCGAGCGGATCGCAATAGGCGTCGTCCTGGCGGCGCAGCAGCGCATGCACGCGCTTCAGGCCGTCGACCGTCTTCATCCAGACGCAGCCGTCGCGCACCGTCAGGTCGCTGCCCTCGACGAGCGCGAAACCGAGGTAGCGCGCGAGCAGCGCATGCTCGAAGTAGGTCTCGTTGTAGGGCCCCGGCGTCAGCAGGCCGATCAGCGGCGGCCCGTCACCCTTGGGCGCCAGGCGCAGCAGCGATTCGCGCAGGTTCGAGAAGAACGCCGCCAGGTGCTGCACGTGCAGGTCGCGGAACATCTGCGGGAACACGCGCGAGACGACGAGGCGGTTCTCCAGCGCATAGCCGGCGCCCGACGGGGCCTGGGTGCGGTCGTCGACGACCCACCAGCGGCCGTCGGGCGAGCGTGCCAGGTCGGCGGCGTACTGGAACAGGTGCACGCCGCCGGCCGGGCGGATGCCCTGCACCTGGTGCAGGAAGCCGCTGTGGCCGAACACCACCGATGGCGGCACGCTGCCGTTGCGCAGCAGCTCCTGCGGGCCGTAGATGTCGGTCAGCACGCGGTTCAGCAACTCGGCGCGCTGCGCGATGCCGGCCTCGATCTCGTCCCATTCGGCGGGCGAGATCAGGAGCGGCAGCGGATCGACCTCCCAGGGCCGGTCGGCGCCCTGCGGGTCGGCGTAGACGTTGTAGGTGATCCCGTTCTCGCGGATCTCGCGTTCCATCAACGACAGGGTGTCGCCGATATCGGGACCCTGGCGCTGGGCCAGGGTCTCCAGGAAGGCTTCCCAGTGGGGGCGGGGCGCGCCGGGCGCCGCGAGCAACTCGTCGTAGCGACCTTCGTGGACGGCGTATCCCTCAAGCAATGTTCTGAGCATGTGTCGACTTCAAACCAGTCGCCAGTTTGTCATACGCGGTGCCGCGTACGCGCCCGGATTCGCACATGGACGCGAGCAAAGGCGCGTGCGAGGAGGCTGTGGAAGACCGACCCGTCCGGCGCGCCATGGCCTCCCCCCACGCGCCTTTGCAGCGAAAAGCCGCAAACCTACAACGGCGCCCGTCGAAGATCCAGTGTGAAGGGGAAGTTCGGGTTGCGCTCGTCCTTCGGCAGCGCCATCACGCCCGGCGTGTGGCCGACGCGGAAGAAGCGCGCCAGCCTTCGCGCCTCCGCCTCGTACGCATTGACCGGCGCAGTGTCGTAGTTGCGCCCACCCGGGTGCGCGACGTGGTACTGGCAACCGCCGAGCGAGCGGCTCATCCAGCTGTCGACCAGGTCGATCGTCAGCGGCGCATGCACCGGAATGCTCGGGTGCAGCGCCGACGGCGGGTTCCACGCGCGGTAGCGCACGGCGCCGACGAACTCGCCGACCTTGCCGGTCGGCTGCATCGGGATCGCGCGGCCGTTGCAGGTCAGCACRTGGCGGTCGCCGACCAGCCCGGTGGCCCGCACCTGCAGCCGCTCGACCGACGAATCGACGAAGCGCACCGTGCCGCCCGGCGCCCCCTCCTCGCCCATCACATGCCACGGCTCCAGCGCCAGCCGCAGCTCCACCTCGGTGCCCATCGCATTGAAATCGCCCAGCCGCGGGAAGCGGAAGTTCAGGTGCGGCGCGAACCACTCCGGCTGGAACGTGTAGCCGAACTGGTTCAGCTCCTCGATCACGTCGCACAGGTCCTGCCAGATGAAATGCGGCAGCATGAAGCGGTCGTGCAGCTCGGTGCCCCAGCGCTTCAGGCGCGGCGGCTGGTACGGGCGCTGCCAGAAGCGCGACACCAGCGCGCGCATCAGCAGCTGCTGCGTCAGGCTCATGCGCGCATGCGGCGGCATCTCGAACGCGCGCATCTCCAGCAGCCCGAGCCGGCCGGTCGGGCCGTCGGGCGAGTACAGCTTGTCGATGCAGAACTCGGCGCGGTGCGTGTTGCCGGTCACGTCGATCAGCAGGTTGCGCATCAGCCGGTCGACCAGCCACGGCGGCGTGTAGCCGTTGCCTTGCGCCGCGATCCGTTGCAGCTCGGCGAATGCGATCTCGATCTCGTAGACCGAATCGTTGCGCGCCTCGTCGACGCGCGGCGCCTGGCTGGTCGGGCCGATGAACAGCCCCGAGAACAGGTAGCTCAGCGCCGGGTGGTTGTGCCAGTAGCCGACCATGCTCGCCAGCAGGTCGGGCCGGCGCAGGAACGGCGAATCGGCCACGGTGGCGCCACCCAGCACGAAGTGGTTGCCGCCGCCGGTGCCGGTGTGGCGGCCGTCGACCATGAACTTCTCGGTCGACAGCCGCGTCTCGTGCGCCGCCTGGTACAGGTGCGTGGTCTGCTCGACCAGCTCGCCCCAGCTGTGCGCCGGGTGGATGTTGACCTCGATCACGCCGGGGTCGGGCGTGACGCGCAGCGTCGACAACCGCGGATCCTTCGGCGGCTCGTAGCCTTCGAGGATCACCGGCAGCTTCATCTCGAGCGCGGTGTCCTCGACCGCGGCGACCAGCTCCAGGTAATCCTCCAGCGCGGTCGCCGGCGGCATGAAGACGTAGAGGCGCCCGCCGCGCGGCTCGGCGCTGATCGCGGTGCGGGTGACCCCGCTGGCCGATTCGTTCGCCGCGGGGGCGCGCACCGGAACCTCGGGCACGGCGCTGCGCGCGGCCGACACCCCGAGGCCGAGCGCGGCCCGCGAGCGGCCGGCAAAGCCGCCGGCGCCCGTCTCGCTGCGCTCCCAGGCCGGCGTGGCACCGCCGGCCGCGTCACTCCCACCGGGCGCATGGCGCAGCCGGCGGTACGGCGGCAGCGGCGCGAACGGCTGCGACTGGTCGGGCGGATGTACCCACGGCAGGTCGGTGTCCTTGGCCCAGGGCTGCGAATCGAGCGGCAGCCGGTAGCCCATCGCCGAATCGCCGGGAATCAGGTAGCAGCGCTCGCCGCGCAGGAACCACGGGCCGGTCTGCCAGCGCGGGCCGTTCTTCGCCGGGTTGCGGGCGACCGGGAAGACATGCCCCACCACCTTGTCGAGGCCCTGGCCGAACACGTTGCGCAGGCGCTCGCGCTCCAGCGCGTCGGAGAGCTTCGTGTCGAACGGGTCGACATTGGTCGGCAGCTTGCGCTCGCGCCACAGGTAGTACCAGACATCCTCGTACGCCGGGAACACATGCTTGCCGTCCAGCCCGAGGCGCTGCGCAACGCCTTCGAGGAACTTCTGCGCCTGCACGTCGGTGACGCCGTAGTCCTTGTGCTCGTCGGCGAACAGCTCGGGGTGCGTCCACACCGGCTCGCGGTCCTTGCGCCAGAACAGGTTCAGCGACCAGCGCGGCAGCTGCTCGCCCGGGTACCACTTGCCCTGGCCGTAGTGCAGCAGCCCGCCGTCGCCGTACTTGCGGCGCAGCTTGTCCATCAGGTCGGCGCTCAGCAGCCGCTTGGTCGGCCCCATCGCGTCGGTGTTCCATTCGGCGCCGTCGCGGTCGTCCACCGAGACGAAGGTCGGCTCGCCGCCCTGCGTCAGCCGCACGTCGTGGCGGCGCAGGTCGTCGTCGACGCGGTGGCCCATCGTCTCGATCTCGCCCCACTGCGCATCGCTGTACGGCAGCGTCACGCGCGGCGCCTCCCAGATGCGCGTGACCTTCATCAGGTGCTCGAACTCGGTCTCGCACTCGTCCAGCGCACCACTCACCGGCGCGGCCGACGACGGCTCCGGCGAGCATGCGAGCGGGATGTGGCCCTCGCCGGCCAGCAGGCCCGACGTGGGGTCCAGGCCGATCCAGCCGGCGCCCGGCAGGTAGACCTCGCACCAGGCGTGCAGGTCGGTGAAGTCGACCTCGGTGCCGCTCGGGCCGTCGAGCGATTTCACGTCGCTCTTCAGCTGGATCAGGTAGCCCGACACGAAGCGCGATGCGAAGCCCAGGTGGCGCAGGATCTGCACCAGCAGCCAGCCGGAATCGCGGCACGAGCCGCTCGCGTTGACCAGCGTCTGCTCCGGCGTCTGCACGCCCGGCTCCATGCGGATCAGGTAGCCGATGTCCTTCTGCAGCCGCTGGTTCAGCGCGACCAGGAAGTTGGTGGTCTGCATCTTCTCGCGCGAGATGCTGGCCAGGTACTTCTCGAAGGCCGGCGTCAGCGGCGCCTTGTGGCGGTACGGCTCCAGCTCGGTCGCGAGCGACGCGTCGTACTCGAACGGGAAATGCTCGGCCGCCGGTTCGAGGAAGAAATCGAACGGGTTCAGCACCGACATCTCGACCACCAGGTCGACCTCGATGCGGAACGACGTGGTCTTGTCCGGGAACACCAGCCGGGCCAGGTAGTTCGACTGCGGATCCTGCTGCCAGTTGATGAAGTGCGTGGCCGGCTCGATGCGCATCGAGTAGCTCAGCACGCGGGTGCGCGAATGCGGCGCGGGCCGCAGCCGGATGGTCTGCGGGCCCAGGTTGATCGGCCGGTCGTACCGGTAGTGGGTCACGTGGTTCAGCGCGACATGGATGGACATTCAGGGCTCCTGGGCGGTGAGCACGGCGGTTTCGGGAAGGGTCTCGGGGGCGTCGGGCAGGACGCCGATGTCCACGCTGACCCGCATCGTCTCGTCGCCGCCGCCCTCGCGCACGCCACGGATCGGCGAGCAGGCGGCGTAGTCGGGGCCGACGGCCAGGCGCACGTGGCGCTCGTCCATCAGGCAGCGGTGCGTGATGTCGACGCTGAGCCAGCGCCGCGCGGCCCGGTCGACGCAGACGTCGACCCAGGCATGGCTCGCGAGGCTGGGCGCATCGGGTGCATGGAAATAGCCGCTGACGTAGCGCGCCGGCACGCCGGCGGCGCGGCAGGCGGCGATGAAGACATGCGCCTGGTC
>NZ_JBFUGW010000200.1:0-11587 GCF_056402735.1 Rhizobacter sp. P3_C12 | reverse complement strand
CGTACAAGTCGCAGAACCAGGCGCTGCGCCACGCCGGCATCCACAACCACGCCCGCGTCAACATCGAGTACGTCGATTCCGAGACGCTGACCACCGACAACGTGAACCAGCTCGCGCGCTACGACGCGATCCTGGTGCCCGGCGGCTTCGGCAAGCGCGGCGTCGAGGGCAAGATCCTCACCGCCCAGTTCGCCCGCGAGCACAAGCTGCCCTACCTCGGCATCTGCCTGGGCATGCAGGTCGCCACGATCGAGATCGCGCGCCACAAGGCCGGCCTCGCCAACGCCAACAGCACCGAGTTCGAACCCGACACGCCGAACCCGGTGATCGCGCTGATCGACGAGTGGCAGGACGCCGACGGCTCGATCCAGACGCGCAACGCGAACTCCGACCTTGGCGGCACGATGCGCCTGGGCGCGCAGAGCTCCGACGTGATGCCCGGCACGCTCGCGCACGAGATCTATGGCGACGTGGTCAACGAGCGCCACCGCCACCGCTACGAGGCCAACGTCAACTACCTCGACCAGCTGCGCGAGGCCGGTCTCGTGATCTCGGCGCTGACGCAGCGCGAGAAGCTCACCGAGATCGTCGAGCTGCCGCGCGCGGTGCACCCGTGGTTCATGGGCGTGCAGTTCCACCCGGAGTTCAAGTCGACGCCGTGGGAAGGCCACCCGCTGTTCCGCTCCTACATCCAGGCCGCGCTCGCGCACCAGACCGCGCGCAGCGAGCAGCCGCAACCCGAGAAGGCCGCGGCATGAAGCTCTGTGGATTCGACGCCGGCCTCGACAAGCCCTTCTTCCTGATCGCCGGCCCCTGCGTCGTCGAGACCGAGCAGTTGCAGCTCGACGTCGCCGGCCAGCTGAAGGAAATGACGGCCGCGCTCGGCATCCCGTTCATCTTCAAGTCGAGCTACGACAAGGCGAACCGCTCGTCGGGCACCTCGTTCCGCGGCCCCGGCATGGAGCGCGGGCTGGAGATCCTCGCCAAGGTCAAGCGCGAGATCGGCGTGCCGGTGCTGACCGACGTGCACAGCACCGAGGAGATCGAGCACGTGGCGTCGATCGTCGACGTGCTGCAGACGCCGGCCTTCCTGTGCCGCCAGACCGATTTCATCCGCGCCGTCGCGCAATCGGGCAAGCCGGTCAACATCAAGAAGGGCCAGTTCCTCGCGCCCGGCGACATGAAGAACGTCATCGACAAGGCCCGTGCCGCCGCGCGCGAAAAAGGCCTGCCGGAAGACAGCTTCATGGCCTGCGAGCGCGGCGCGAGCTTCGGCTACAACAACCTCGTCAGCGACATGCGCTCGCTGGCCATCATGCGCGAGACGAAGGCCCCGGTGGTGTTCGACGCGACCCACTCGGTGCAGCTGCCCGGCGGCCAGGGCACGAGCTCCGGCGGCCAGCGCGAGTTCGTGCCGGTGCTGGCGCGCGCGGCCATCGCGGTCGGCGTGGCGGGCGTCTTCATGGAGACGCACCCGAACCCGGCCGAGGCCTTGAGCGACGGCCCGAACGCGGTGCCGCTGAAGCGCATGAAGGAGTTGCTGACCACCTTGGTGGAACTCGACCGCATCACGAAGAAGAACGGCTTCCTCGAAGCCGATTTCAACTGACCGCCAGAATCACCCTAGCAGTAGTCGAAAAAAACCTGAAGGAAGATTGAATGAGTGCCATTGTTGACATCGTCGGCCGCGAGATCCTCGACAGCCGCGGCAACCCGACCGTCGAATGCGACGTGCTGCTGGAATCCGGCGTGATGGGCCGCGCCGCGGTGCCCTCGGGCGCCTCCACCGGCTCGCGCGAGGCGATCGAGCTGCGCGACGGCGACAAGAACCGCTACCTCGGCAAGGGCGTGCTGAAGGCCGTCGAGCATGTGAACACCGAGATCAGCGAGGCCGTGCTCGGCCTCGACGCCTCGGAGCAGGCCTTCCTCGACCGCACGCTGATCGACCTGGACGGCACCGAGAACAAGAGCCGCCTGGGCGCCAACGCGACGCTGGCCGTCTCGATGGCGGTGGCGCGTGCCGCGGCCGAAGAGAGCGGCCTGCCGCTGTACCGCTACTTCGGCGGCTCGGGCGCGATGCAGATGCCGGTGCCGATGATGAACGTCATCAACGGCGGCGCGCACGCGAACAACAGCCTCGACCTGCAGGAGCTGATGATCATCCCGGTGGGCGCCCCGAGCTTCCGCGAGGCGATGCGCTACGGCGCCGAGGTGTTCCACGCGCTGAAGAAGATCATCAACGACAAGGGCATGAGCACCGCGGTCGGCGACGAAGGCGGCTTCGCGCCGAGCGTCGCGAGCCACGAGGCGGCGATCCAGCTGATCCTGCAGGCGATCGACAAGGCCGGTTTCACCGCCGGCGAGCAGATCGCGCTCGGCCTCGACTGCGCGGCCAGCGAGTTCCACAAGGACGGCAAGTACGTGCTGAGCGCCGAAGGCCTGACGTTGAGCGCGCCGGAGTGGACCGACATCCTCGCGACCTGGGTCGACAAGTACCCGATCATCAGCATCGAAGACGGCATGGCCGAAGGCGACTGGGACGGCTGGAAGCACCTCACCGAGCGCCTGACCCACAAGGTGCAGCTGGTCGGCGACGACCTGTTCGTCACCAACACGAAGATCCTGAAGGAAGGCATCGACAAGCGCATCGCGAACTCGATCCTGATCAAGATCAACCAGATCGGCACGCTGACCGAGACCTTCGCGGCGATCGAGATGGCCAAGCGCGCCAACTACACCGCGGTGATCAGCCACCGCTCGGGCGAGACCGAAGACTCGACGATCGCCGACATCGCGGTCGGCACCAACGCCGGCCAGATCAAGACCGGCTCGCTGAGCCGCTCGGACCGCATGGCGAAGTACAACCAGCTGCTGCGCATCGAAGAAGACCTGGGTGACGTGGCCAGCTACCCCGGCCGCGCCGCCTTCTACAACCTGCGCTGATCCGGGCCCGTGCGCCTCGTCACCCTCGGCCTCATCGCGCTGCTGGCCCTCGTCCATGTCGAACTGTGGTTCGGCAAGGGCGGCGTGCCGCGCGTGATGGAGCTGCAGGCGAAGCTCGACCAGAAGAAGGGCGAGAACGACGCGGCGCGCGCGCGCAACGAGCGCCTGGTCGCCGAGGTCAGCGACCTGAAGGAAGGCCTCGAGATGGTCGAGGAGAAGGCGCGCTTCGAGCTCGGCATGGTCAAGCCGGACGAGATCTACGTCCAGGTGTCGACGGCCAAGCGCTGATCCCGATCTCGTGATGGATGCCCTGCTGCAAGCGCTGCAGCCGCTGTTCGCTGCGGCCTTCACGCTGTGGGGCTCGCCCGTCACCTGGGTCGAGGTGATCGCCTTCGTGCTGGCGATCGCGATGGTCGTCTGCAACATGCGCGTCAACCCGCTCGGCTGGCCGCTGGCGATCGTCAGCTCGCTGCTCTACGTCGCGCTGTTCCGGGACAGCAAGCTCTACGGCGATGCGAGCCTGCAGGTGTTCTTCGCGCTGGTCGCCGGCTGGGGCTGGTGGCAATGGCTGCGCGGCACGCAGGGCGATGGGCGTGCGCTGCGGGTGCGTTCGCTGGGCCCGCGCGGCCGGCTGGCCGTGGTCGTCGCGACGTTCGCGCTGTGGCCGGCGCTCGGCTGGTTCCTGAAGCGCTTCACCGACACCGACGTGCCCTGGTGGGATGCCTTTCCCACGGCCGCGAGCGTGGTCGGGCAGTGGCTGCTCGGCCGCAAGTACGTCGAGAACTGGCCGATGTGGGTGGTGGTCAACACCGTCAGCATCGGGCTGTTCGCGTACAAGGGGCTGTGGCTGACGGTGGTGCTGTACGTCATCTTCGTCGGCATGTCGTTCGCCGGCTGGCGCGCGTGGCGCCGGGTGGAGCAGGCCGGGTGAGCCGCGCAAGCCACGTCATTGCGATCGTCGGGGCCGAGAGCACCGGCAAGACGACGCTCGCCGGCGAGTTGCAGGCGGCCCTGCAGCGTGACGGGCGCTCGGTCGCCCTCGTCGGCGAATACCTGCGCGAGTTCTGCGACCGCCATGCGCGCACGCCGCGCATCGACGAGCAGGCCGGCATCGCGCAGGAGCAGTCGCGCCGCATCGCCGCGGCCGCCGCGACGCACGACATCGTGATCGCCGACACCACGGCCTTGATGATCGCGGTCTACAGCGAGCAGGTGTTCGGCGATCGCAGCCTGTACGACAGCGCGATCGAGGCCCAGCGCCGCTGCGCGCTGACGTTGCTGACGGCGCTCGACATCCCGTGGCAGGCCGACGGCCTGCAGCGCGACGGACCCCAGGTGCGCGAGCCGGTCACCGCGCTGGTGCGCGCGGCGCTGGCGCGCGGCGGGCTCGGCTATTCGGTGGTGGCCGGCACCGGGCCGGCGCGGCTGTCGCACGCGCTGCTGGCGGTGCGGCATGCGCTGCTGGAACCGTCGGTGCTCGACGAGGCCCGCGCGAACCCGCGCTGGCAATGGCTGTGCGAGCGCTGCGGCGATGCGGAGTGCGAGCGACACCTGCTGCCGCGCTGACACGCCGCCGGGTTCAGGTCATCGTCCCGGCGATCACGACGACCACGATCACGACGCCGATCGTCAGGTTCACCGCCACCCAGTCGCGAATCGCCTTCAACGCAGCGCCACCGGCCGCCCAGTCCTGCGCGGCGCTCGCGCGCTGCACGCGCTTGAACAGCGCGAAGCGGATGTGGCCGAAGATCGCGACCATCAGCAGCCCGAGCCCGGCCATCACGCTCCATTCGAGCGGCATGTTGAACGGCCCGCCGGTCGCCTTGGTGGTCGACGCAACGCGCCCCACCATCCAGCCGCCGCTCAGCACGGTGACGAGCGCCACCCACAGCACGATGCCGAAGAAGCGTTGCAGCACCGACTGCATCAGCGGCACGCGCTCGGCCGGCGGCAGCTGCGCCGCGCCCGGCCGCAGGCAGAACAGCGTGAAGAACATGCCGCCGAGCCAGATGATCACCGACAGGAAGTGCAGCGCTTTCAGGCTGGCGTAGAGCATCGTGGCGTCCTTTGTTCAGTTCAGCGTCGTGCTGCCGGGCGGCTGGTCGCGGGGCAGCGTGAACAGCTCGCCGACATCGACCGCGTCGAAGTGGTACTTGATGCCGCAGAAGTCGCAGCCCACCTCGACCCGGCCCTGCTCGGCGACCACCCCGTCGACCTCCTCGCGGCCCAGCCCCTTCAGCATCGCACCGACGCGCTCGCGCGAGCAGGTGCACGCGAAATGCGGCCCGAGCTCGCCGGTCATCGGCGGGAAGCGGCGCACGGTCTCTTCCCAGAACAGCCGGCGCAGCACGGTGTCGGCATCGAGCGTCAGCAACTCGTCGGCGGTGAGCGTCGAGGCCAGGTGCGAAATGCGGTTGTAGGCCTCGTTCAGGCCGATCTCGTCTTCGTTGCGGCGGCCGGCGAGGTTGCCCTCGCCCTCGATCGGCAGGCGCTGGATCAGCAGGCCGGCGGCCACCTCGTCGTTGGCCGCGAGGATCAGCCGCGTGTCGAGCTGCTCGGACTGCAGCATGTAGTGCTCCAGCACGTCGGCCAGCTTCTGCAGCGGCTCGCCGCTGTCGCCGTGCAGCGCGACCACGCCCTGGTACGGCTGCTGCCCCGGGCCGCGCGGCTTCGGGTCGAGCGTGATCGCGCAACGGCCCTTGCCACCGGCGTTGACCATCGCGGCCAGGCGCGCGTCGGGCGCCACCTCGCCGACCACCTTCGCGGTGACGCGGAACGCAAGGTCGGACTGCACCTCGGCCACCGCCAGCTTGACCGGCCCCTCGCCGAAGATCTGCATCACGAGCGAGCCTTCGAACTTGATGTTCGACTGCATCAGCACCGCCGCGGCCGACATCTCGCCGAGCAGCGCGCGCACCGCGGGCGGGAACGCATCGGATGCCGTGCTGCGCCGGCGCAGGATCTCGACCCAGGAATCGGTCAGGCGCACCAGCATGCCGCGCACCGGCAGGCCTTCGAACAGGAATTTGTGCAATTCGCTCATCAGCTGATTTCTTTCAGCCCGGCTTGGTAGCGGCGGGCGTTCTCGACATAGTGGGCGGCGCTCTTCTCGAGCCCCTGCATCTGTTCGGGCGACAGCTGGCGCACCACGCGCGCCGGCGTGCCGAGGATCAGCGAGCCGTCCGGGAAACTCTGGCCCTCGGTGACCAGCGCGCCGGCGCCCACCAGGCAATGGCGGCCGATCTTCGCGCCGTTCAGCACGACGGCCTGGATGCCGATCAGCGAATGATCGCCGATCGTGCAGCCGTGCAGCATGGCCTGGTGGCCGACCGTCACGCCCTCGCCGACCGACACCGGAAAGCCGGCATCGGCATGCACCACGCTGTTGTCCTGGATGTTGCTGCCGCGGCCGATCGCGATGCGCTCGGTGTCGCCGCGGATCACGACGCCGAACCAGACGCTCGCGTCGTCGCCCAGGCTGACGTTGCCGATCACGCGGGCGCTGTCGGCCACCCAGGCCGACGCGGCGATGTCGGGAGACAGCTCCCCCAGTTGGTAGACGGCCATGGCGATCGCCCGAAATGCACAGCCTATGATTCTAGGGATGAACCCGCGACAGCGCGCCCTGGAGGTCTTGAGCCTCCGAGACCCCACCGAGAAGGCGGCCGCGGCGCGGGCGCTCTTCGAGCAGCTCGATGCCGCGTTGATCGATCCCGACGAAGCCATCGCGGTGCCCACGCAGCTGCCCGGCCGGCCCGACCGCCCTCGCCTCGTGCCCCCGAAGGAGGTGGCGATGCGCTCGGCCTTCACGCCCGAGGGGCGTGCGTCGCTGCTGCACGCGATCGCGCACATCGAGTTCAACGCGATCAACCTGGCGCTCGATGCGGCGTTCCGCTTCGCCGGCATGCCGGTGGCCTTCTATGCCGACTGGCTGCGGGTGGCGAGCGAGGAGGCGCTGCATTTCTCGCTGCTGCGCGAACACCTGCGCAGCGGCGGCCACGACTACGGCGATTTCGATGCGCACGACGGCCTGTGGCTGATGACGCAGCGCACCGCCGGTGACGTGGTTGCACGCATGGCGCTGGTGCCGCGCACGCTGGAGGCGCGCGGGCTGGATGCGACGCCGCCGCTGCAGGCCAAGTTCCGCAAGGCCGGCGACGCGCGCACGGTCGAGATCCTCGACGTGATACTGCGCGACGAGATCGGCCACGTCGCGATCGGCAACCACTGGTACCGCTGGCTGTGCCGGCGCGACGGGCTCGACCCGATCGCGCACTACGCGGTGCTGGCGCGCCAGTACGAGGCACCGCGGCTGCGGCCGCCGTTCAACCGCGAGGCACGCGAAGCGGCGGGGTTCAGCGCAGAGGAGCTGGCGTACCTGAGCCAGCCGTGACCACCGCCGGCTCCGCCACGAACCACCGCTTCAACCCGAGGAAGTGCTTCTCGAACAGGTGGTACGACGCCATCGCGAGCGCGAGCGTGACCAGCGTGCCAGCCACGATGTAGCCCAGCGCCAGCGCCGGGCTCGCATGCTCGTACAGCCCGAGCGACTGCAGCAGCGGCTTGCCGGCCAGGTCGTGCAGCGGCTTGTGGAAGATGTACATCGCATAGCTGTAGCGGCCCAGCATGCGCAGCGGCGCAGCACGCAACCAGCCGACCCAGCCGTTCGCCGCCACGGCATCCCCCGCGGCCGCAGCGACCACGCCGAGCGCGAAGACCACCGCCAGCACGCTGTAGCCGAGCGTCTGCCCGAGCACCGAGGTGCGCGGATAGCCATGCGTCACGACGAAGCCGATCGCCGCCAGCACCAGCGCGCCGACGATCAACCGCTGCCGCAACGCGATCGCCCGCGCCGGCGCGCCCGGCAGTTGCAGCCACGCCGCCGCCGCGCCACCGATCGCCAGCGCATCCAGCCGCGTCACRGTGAACGAGTACACCGGGTCCGGCCCCAGCCCGGCCGCCAGCATGCCGATGCGCACGCCGAGGATCGCCACCGCGATCGCACCGCACCAGCGCAGCACCTGCGCAGCCGAGCGCCGGTGCACCAGCAAGGGCCACAACAAGTAGAACTGCTCCTCCACCGCAAGCGACCAGAAATGCGGGAACGCATGCGTCGCGCCACCGTAGGGGCCCGACCAGTTCGACAGGTACAGCCACAGCCACGCCTGCTGCGGCCGGTCGACCTCCCAGCGCGCCGGCATCGCGCCCAGCGCCGGCAGCACGATGAAGGCCACCGCCAGCGTCGCGTAGTACAGCGGGAAGATCCGCAGCAGCCGCCGCCCGAAGAAGGCGGAGTAATAGTTCGGCGCGTCCTGGGTCTGCAGCAGGATGCGCGTGATCAGGAAACCGCTCAGCACGAAGAACAGCTGCACGCCGACCCAGCCCAGGTCGAACGCGAGTTCGAACACGCGGCCGACCAGGCCGGACGGCCCTTCGAGGATCTGGAAGTTGTGGCACAGCACCAGCACGATGGCCAGGCCGCGCACGCCGTCGAGCGCGGGCAGGTGCTGCGGAATGMGCGCAGCAGGAGGGGAATTCATGGGGAACGTTCCGGGGTCGAGGCCGTTTGTAGCATCGCGCCGCGCCGCGCGACACCCCGTATCCACGGGCCGCACCGTCCGCCGGGAACCCGGATCGACCGCGGGCGGAAACCGGTTTCGGCAGGCTTACACTGCAGCGGCCCGCGACTTGCTAGCTCGCGGACCCAACCATCCCGTTCTCACACAACAGACCACCCCAGGGGTATCCATGACAGCATTGAACACCCGTCGCTTCCTGCAAACGGCCGGCCTGGCCGTCGCCGGCCTGCTGCTCGCTGCCTGCAGCAAGCAGGAGCCCACCGCCGCCGCACCGGCCGCCTCGGCGCCGGCCGCCGTCGCTTCCGCACCGGCCCCGGCGCCCGCCAAGGTCTACGTCGTCGGCACCGACGCGGCCTACGCACCGTTCGAATCGCAGAACGAGAAGGGCGAGATCGTCGRCTTCGACATCGACGTCGTCACCGCCATCGCGAAGCAGGCCGGCATCGAGGTGAAGTTCACCAACACGCCGTGGGAAGGCATCTTCAACACGCTCGGCCAGGGCGACCGCGACCTGCTGGTCTCGGCCATCACGATCACCGACGAGCGCAAGCAGACGATGGATTTCGCCGGCCCGTACTTCGACGCGCAGCAGCTGATCGCCGTCAAGAAGACCTCGAAGATCTCGAAGTTCGACGACCTGAAGAAGCTGAAGGTCGGCGTGCAGACCGGCACCACCGGCGACGAGGTCGTCAGCAAGCTGCAGGGCAAGACCAGCACCAACATCAAGCGCTTCGAGTCGACCCCGCTCGCGCTGAAGGAGCTGGAAGCCGGCGGCGTCGATGCGGTCGTGGCCGACAACGGCGTGGTCATCAACTACGTCGCCAACAACGCCGACAGCAAGTTCAAGACGGTCGCCGACAAGGCCTTCGCGCCCGAGCAGTACGGCATCGCGGTCAAGAAGGGCAACGCCGAGCTGCTCGGCAAGCTGAACAAGGGCCTGGCCGACATCAAGGCCGACGGCACCTACGCCCAGATCTACACGAAGTACTTCGGCGCTGCGGCTGCGGCCGCGCCGGCCGCTTCGGCTGCCTCGAAGTAAACCCGCGCCGAGCCGGTCATGGATTTGCGCTGGGGCATTCTGGCCGGCTACGGGCCGCTCTTCCTGTCGGGCCTGTGGACGACGATCCTGCTGACGCTGATCGCGATCGGCGCCGGGCTGCTGCTCGGCGTCGCCCTCGGGCTGGTCAGCAGTTCGCGCGACGCGCCGCCGCCGAAGTCGGCACCGGCGCGCTGGTTCCTGGCCGGGCTGCGCTCGCTCACGCTGGCGTACGTGACCTTCTTCCGCGGCACGCCGCTGTTCGTGCAGATCTTGCTGGTGCACTTCGCGCTGATGCCGGCGCTGATCCACCCGGACGGCGGGCTGCTGCTGAGCGGCGAGGCGGCGCGCGAGTTCCGCCAGAACCACGGCGCGTTCTTCTCCGGCGCGCTCGCGCTGACACTGAACGCCGGCGCCTACATCTCCGAGATCTTCCGCGCCGGCATCCAGAGCATCCACCTCGGGCAGACCCARGCCGCCTACAGCCTGGGCCTCACGCACCCGCAGGCGATGCGCTTCATCGTGCTGCCGCAGGCCTTCCGCCGCATGATGCCGGCGCTGGTCAACGAGGGCATCACGCTCATCAAGGACTCGTCGCTGGTGTCGGCGATCGGCCTGGCCGAGCTGGCACTGGCCGCACGCACCGTGGCCGGCACCTATTCGCGCTACTGGGAGCCCTACCTCGCGATTTCGGCGCTGTACCTCGTGCTGACCTTGCTGCTCTCGATGCTGGCCAAGCGCCTCGAAGCCCCCGCGCACTTGCGCGGGCGCTGAGCGCTGCGGCTTCGGCCGCGCGTCAATGTCGTTTGATGACAACGTTTCGGGCGGCGTTTCGCGTGTTCGAGCCTTCGGTTTTCCATATCGAAGCTTCCGCCGCATAACATTTGCGTCTTGCACCTTCAAGACAAAAGCAATGGGTGCAGCAGATACACGCCATCCCCAACCCCAAGGAAAAGCATCCATGAAACGCTCCCTCATCGTCGCCGCCGTGGCCACCGTTGCCGCCGGCGCCTCGTTCGCACAAAGCAGCGTCACCATCTACGGCCGCCTGAACGACTCGATCGAAAACCAGAAGACCGGCGACGCCAAGAAGACCGTGCTGCAGAACAATGCATCGCGTATCGGCTTCAAGGGCGTCGAGGACCTGGGCGGCGGCCTGAAGGCCGGCTTCCAGCTGGAACATGGCTTCAACTCCGACACCGGCGTCGCCGCCGCTTCGTTCTGGGGCCGTCAATCGGAAGTGTTCCTGCAGAGCGCCACGCTGGGCACGATCCGCCTGGGCAATTTCACGAGCGAGTCGTACTACGCGACGGCCGACTACGTGAGCATGCACAACCATGACACCGGCACGTCGGAAGACAAGCTGTACAACTACGTCATGCGCGACACGAACAAGGTCGCCTACCGCGCGCCCGAGTTCGTGAAGAACCTGTCGCTGGAAGCGGCCGTGTCGGCACCGGAAGGCGCTACGGGCGCCGAGAAGGCCTATGACTTCGCTGCCAACTACTCGGTCGGTGACCTGGCACTGGGCGCCGGCTTCTCGAAGAATGCCGACGACAAGCAGTTCGCCATCCGCGCGCTGTACACGGTCGGCGCCTTCACGTTCGGCGGCTACTACCAGCGCGCGATGCTGGACAGCAGCTACGCCGGCGACGGCAAGATCAACACGGTCCGCCTGTCGGGCATGTACGCCATGGGCGCTTCGGAGTTCCACCTGAACTTCGGCCTGGCCGGCAAGGTCGACGGCATTGCCGACACCGACGCCAAGCAAGCCACCGTGGCGTACAACTACAACCTGAGCAAGCGCACCAAGGTCTACACCTTCTACACGAAGGTCGACAACAAGCCGCAAGCCACGTACTTCCCGAACGGCGCCACCACCAAGGGTCTGGATTTCAGCTCCTTCGCAGTGGGCATCCGCCACAACTTCTGATCTCCTGAGCGCGGCGCGAGCCGCGCCCAGCAGCGAAACGGCCTGTCGAAAGACAGGCCGTTTTTGCTTTCAGCCGAGGAAGTAGCGCTTCAGGCC
>NZ_JBFUGW010000199.1:0-11639 GCF_056402735.1 Rhizobacter sp. P3_C12 | reverse complement strand
ACAGCGCTGGACCTCGCCGCCAGCGCCGAGCGAGGCCGCTCGAGCCCGGGGGCGCCCATCGGCAGCACGGCGTCGCTGGGGCTGCAGGCCAGCTGGGAGGCGGATCTCTTCGGTGCCGGCCGAGCCGGTGCCCGTGCCGCCGAGGCGCGCCTGGCGTCCAGCCGCGCCGGCTGGCACGATGCACGCGTCTCGCTCGCTGCCGAGGTCGCCCACGCCTACGTGGATCTACGCGCCTGCGAGGCCCGGTCGGCGCAAGCGGAGCTCGACCTGCGCTCGCGCCTCGAGACCTCGCGCCTGACCACCCTGTCTGCAGGCGCGGGCTTGCAGGCCCCCGCAGCAGCCGACCTGGCGCGCGCCAGCGCGGCCCAGGCCAACGCGGCGCTCATCCAGCAGCGCGCGCAGTGCGAGCGGGACATCAAGGCCCTGGTCGCGCTCACCGCCATCGATGAAGCGGTACTGCGCCGAGACCTCGCCGGGTCCACCGCACGGCTGCCGCGGCCCGCCGCCTTGCAGGTCGCCTCGGTGCCGGCCGTGGCGCTGGCGCAGCGGCCCGACATCGCCGCGGCGGCCCGGGAGCTTGTCGCCTCCAGCGCCGATGCCGACCAGGCCCAGGCGCTGCGCTGGCCGCGCATCTCGCTGGCCGGCAGCATCGGTCCCGCCTGGAGCCGCAGCGAGGGCGTCAGCACCGACGGCACCGTGTGGCGCATCGGCCCCGTCGCCGTGACGCTGCCGCTCTTCGATGCCGGCGTGCGCCGCGCCCATGCCGAAGCCGCCCTGGTCCGCCACGAATCGGCACGCGTGGTTTACGCCGCCCGCCTGCGCGTCGCCGTGCGAGAGGTGGAGACCGCACTGGTCTCGCTGCACGGCGCTGCCGCGCGCGGCGACGACGTGCGCACCGCCGTCGCCGGGTTCGACCGCGCGTACCAGGCCACCGAGGCGCGCTACCGCGGCGGGCTGGCGAGCCTGTTCGAGCTCGAGGACGCCCGCCGCAGCCTGGTCGCCGCACGCGGCGCCGTCGTCGAGCAGCAGCGCGATTCGGTGCTGGCCTGGGTCGACACCTACCGGGCCATCGGCGGTGGCTGGCGCATGGAGGACATCGACCCATGAAGAACCCGCATCGATCGCCGTGGCGCTTCGCGCCACTCCTTTTCGTGTTCGCCTGCGTGATCGCAGGCATCGCGGAGCAGGTGGCCGGCGCACAGGCCGCGAACACGCCGCCGGCGGCCCGGCCCGTGCTGGCGGTGACCGTCATCCAACCCGAGCCGGCCACGCTGCCGGTTCGCATCGCCGCCAACGGCAGCATCGCGGCCTGGCAGGAAGCCAGCATCGGGACGGAGGCCGACGGCTTGCGCCTGACCCGCGTCGCGGTCAATGTCGGCGACCGCGTGCGGCGCGGGCAGGTGCTGGCGACTTTCGAGCCCGCCGCGGTCGCCACCGAGTTCGCGCACAGCCTGGCCGCGCTGGCCGAATCCGAGGCCGCGCTGGCCGAGGCCGCGGCCAACGCGCAGCGGGCGCGCGACCTGCAGTCCAGCGGGGCGCTCTCCGCGCAGCAGATCAACCAGTACCTGACGGCCGAACGCATGGCCCGGGCGCGCCGGGAGGCGGCCCGGGCCACGGCCCGGACGCAGGAACTGCGCCTCGCGCAGACCCAGGTGCGCGCGCCCGATGACGGCGTGATCTCCGCGCGCAGCGCCACGATCGGCGCCGTGCTGCCGACCGGACAGGAGCTGTTCCGGCTCATCCTGCGCGGGCGCATCGAGTGGCGCGCCGAGGTGGCGGCACCGCAGCTCGCGCGGCTCGCGCCGGGCCAGCCGGCGACCGTCACGCCGGTGGGCGGCGAGGCCATCCGCGGCACGGTGCGCATGCTCGCACCGGCGGTGGACACGCAGACGCGCAAGGGTGTCGTCTACGTCGACCTGCCGGCGGGCAGCACGGCACGCGCCGGCATGTTCGCGCGCGGCGAGATCGAGGTCGGGCAGGGCACGCCGGCGCTCACGCTGCCGCAAGCCGCCGTGCTGCAGAGGGAGGGCTTCGACTACGTGTTGCGCGTCGGGCGCGACGCCAGGGTGCTGCAGACCAAGGTGAAGCTCGGCCGGCGCGCCGGGGACCGCGTCGAGATCCTCGCGGGCGTCGAGGCCGGCAGCCAGGTCGTCGCCAGCGGAGGGGTGTTCCTCGGCGACGGGGACCTGGTGAAGGTGGTCGCGCCATGAACTTCAACGTGTCCTCCTGGTCGATCCGCAATCCGACCCCGGGCATCCTGCTGTTCGTGCTGCTCGCGTTCGCCGGCCTGATGGGCTTCGCGGCGATGCGCGTGCAGAACTTCCCGGACATGGATCTGTCCACGGTGACGATCACCGTCTCGCTGCCGGGGGCCTCGCCGTCGCAGCTCGAGACCGATGTCGCGCGCAGGATCGAGAACTCGCTGGCCACGCTGCAAGGCGTCAAGCACATCGACACCGAGCTGACCGACGGCACGGCCATCATCTCTGTCGACTTCCAGATCGAGAAGCCGTCGCAGGAGGCGCTGGACGATGTGCGCGATGCGGTGGCGCGCGTTCGGGGCGAGCTGCCGGCCGACCTGCGCGATCCGGTGATCCAGAAGACAACGACCGCCGGCGGGCCCGTCCTCACCTACACGGTGACCTCGCCGCGCCTGGATGAAGAGGCGCTGTCGTGGTTCGTGGACCAGCAGGTCAGCAAGGCGCTGGTTGCGGTGCCGGGCGTCGGCGCGGTGCGCCGCGTCGGGGGCGTCACGCGCGAAGTCCGGGTCGAGCTCGACCCGGCACGGCTGCTCGCGCTGAATGCCTCGGCGGCAGACATCTCGAGGCAGTTGCGTCAGGTGCAGCAGGACGCCGCGGGGGGCCGTGCCGACCTGGGGGGCACCGAGCAGCAGGTGCGCACGCTGGCCACGGTGCAATCGGCCGAGGCGCTGGCCGCCGTCGAACTCGTGTTGACCGATGGCCGGCCGCTGCGGCTCGACCAGGTCGCGACGGTGGTCGACGGCAGCGCCGATGCGCGTTCCGCGGCATGGCTGGACGGCAAGCCGGTGGTCGGCTTCGAGATCACGCGCGCGCGCGGTGCGGGCGAGCTGGAGGTGGCTGCCGGCGTGCGCGCTGCGCTGCGCGATCTGAAGGCCGCGCATCCCGGCATCGAGCTGGTCGAGGCCGTCAGCGCCATCGACCCGGTGCAGGAGAACTACGAGGGCTCGATGGGCCTGCTCTACGAAGGCGCGGCACTGGCGGTGCTGGTGGTGTTCGTGTTCCTGCGCGACTGGCGCTCGACCTTCGTGGCGGCGGTGGCCTTGCCGCTGTCCGTCGTTCCCACCTTTGCGGTGATGCACCTGATGGGCTTCACGCTCAACACGGTGACGCTGCTGTCGCTGTCGCTGGTGATCGGCGTGCTGGTGGACGACGCCATCGTCGAGGTCGAGAACATCGCCCGCCACCTGCGCATGGGCAAGAGTCCGTACCGGGCGGCGATGGAGGCGGCCGACGAGATCGGCCTGGCGGTCATCGCGACGACCTTCACGCTCATCGCCGTGTTCCTGCCGACGGCCTTCATGGGGGGCGTGGTCGGCAAGTTCTTCGTGCAGTTCGGCTGGACGGCGGCCATCGCCGTGTTCTTCTCGCTCGTCGTCGCCCGCATGCTCACGCCGATGATGGCCGCCTACCTGCTGAAGGCGCCGCGCCAGCAGGGCGAGGCCGAGCCGCGCTGGATGGGCGCCTACCTGGGCTGGGCGCGCTGGTGCCTGCGGCACCGCGGGCTCACGCTGCTGCTGGCATCCCTGTTCTTCGGGCTCGGCCTGTTCGTGGCGTCCACGCTGCCGGGCGCTTTCATGCCGTCGGACGACGGGGTGCAGACCCAGGTGTCGCTGACCCTGCCGCCCGGCAGCACGCTCGCAGACACGCTGGCCCTCGCCGAGCGGGCGCGCGCGATCGTGCGCCGCAACGCGCACGCCCGGACCATCTACACCGCCGTCGGCGGCAGCCGCAGCGATTCGGGGCCGGCCGACGACGGCCCGGTGGCCGGCAGCGTGCGCAATGCGGTGCTGACGGTGAACCTGTCGCATCGCCGTGACCGTGCCGGACTGAGCCAGCAGCAGATCGAGCAGCAGTTGCGCGAGGCCCTGGCGGGCTTGCCCGGCACGCGGATCAGTGTCGGCAGCGATTCCAGCGAGAACTACGTGATGGTGCTCGCTGGCGACGATGGCCGGGTGCTGGCCCAGGCCGCCGCGCAGGTGGAGCGCGAGTTGCGAGCCCTCCCCGGCATCGGTGCCGTCACGTCCAGCGCGGGCCTGGTGCAACCGGAACTGGTGGTGCGCCCCGATTTCGCGCGTGCGGCCGACCTGGGCGTCACGTCGGCCGCGATCGCCGAGACGCTGCGCGTGGCGACGACCGGCGACCACGACCAGGAGCTCGCCAGGCTGAACCTCGGCGAGCGGCAGGTGCCGGTGGTGGTGAAGCTGGCGGGTGCGGCGCGGCAGGACATCGACACGCTCAGGCAATTGCCGGTGCCGGGTGCACGCGGACCGGTGGCGCTGGAGAGCGTCGCGTCGCTCGAGGTGGCGAGCGGGCCCACCCAGATCTCCCGCCGTGACCGCAGCCGCAACGTCAATCTCGAGGTCGAGTTGAACGGCCGGCCCTTGAGCGAGGTGGAGCAGGCCGCCCTGGCGCTGCCCAGCCTGCAGCAGCTGCCGCCCGGGGTGACGCACAGCGCGAGCGGCGACGCCGAGAACATGGCCGAGCTGGCCTATGGGTTCGGCATGGCCATGCTCACGGGGGTGCTGTGCATCTATGTCGTGCTGGTGCTGCTGTTCAGGGACTTCGTGCAGCCGGTGACGATCCTCGCGGCGCTGGTGCTGTCGGTGCCGGGCGCCTTCCTGGCGCTGTACGTGACAGGGTCGTCGATGTCGATGCCGTCGATGATCGGCCTGATCATGCTGATGGGCATCGCGACGAAGAACTCGATCCTGCTGGTGGACTATGCCGTCATCGCCCGCGAGCAGCACGGCCTGAGCCGTGCCGACGCGGTCGTCGATGCGTGTCGCAAGCGTGCCCGCCCCATCGTGATGACCACCATCGCGATGGGGGCCGGCATGCTGCCGGTGGCGCTCGGCTGGGGCGGCGACCCGAGCTTCCGCGCGCCGATGGCGATCGTCGTGATCGGCGGGCTGATCTCCTCGACGCTGCTGAGCTTGCTGGTGATCCCGGTCGTGATCACCTATGTGGATGACCTCGGGCGGAGGCTGCGCAGAGCGACATCCTCCCGGACACGAAGGGCGCGTTCGTAGACCGCGATGCGGCTAGAGCCCGAGCCGCGCGTGCCAGCGCTGCGGGACGACAGCATCGACGAGCAGCGCGACCAGCATCGAAGCGCCCAGCAGCGGGTAGAGCAGGCCGAGCAGCACGGCGACCGCGAGGGCRCCGAAGGCGGCGCGATCGCCGGGCCGCCGCGGTGGCGCCGCGAGCCKGCCGCGCGGGCGGCGCTTCCACCACATCACTGCCGCCGACACGGCCAGCAGCACGATGGCGAGGCAGCCGGCCAGCATCACGAGTTGATTGACCCAGCCGAACTGCCGGCCGGTGTGCAGGCTGACGCCCCATTCGGTCAGGCGGCCGGCCACGCCGTAGTCGCGGTAGCCCACGTCGGCGAGTACGGTGCCGGAGTAGCGGTCGAGGTGGACGACGCGCTCGGCCCGCACGTCATCCGGAAACAGCATCGCGGTGTAGACGCCGCGCGGGCCGGCCGGCAGGCCGATCGGCGTGCCCGCCGGCATGCCCAGCCGCGTGAAGAGGCCCAGCGCCTGGTTCAGTCCGAGGGACATACTCGCCGAGGCGACCGGTGTCGAAGGCGCGGCGGCGTCGTGCCCTTCGTGTCCCTCATGCGACTGCGGCAGCGGCGCCTGGATCAGCGGCCAGGGCACGCTGCCGAGGCTTGTCAGCGGGGGCGACGATTCCGGCTTGGCGCCCCACACGTACGGGGGCAGGCCGATGCCCCACTGGTGGGACAGGCGTCCGAACTGCTGGCCCCAGAAGGCCGACCACGGCATGCCGGTGACGGCGAGGAAGAGGATCGCCACCGCCGCCACGGCGCCGGTGACGGCATGCAGGTCGCGCCACCAGGTGCGGCTGGCCGGGCGCCCGCGAATGCTGCAGACACCGCCCGATCGCCCGCGTGGCCACCACAGGAAGAGGCCGGACACGACCAGCACGATCGCCCAGCCGGCCACCACTTCGATCCCGTGGTTCGCCACCGTGCCGGCGATCGCGAGCGAGTGGATGCGCTTGACGAGCTCCATCAGCTTGCGATCGTCGCGCAAGGTGCCCAGCACGCGGCCGCTGGTGGGATCGAGGTAGACCGACACCGTGCCGGCGACGGTGCGGATGCCCACCTCGGCACTGCGGCCGGTCTCCCTGGGCGGGATGAAGCGGACGGCCTCGCCGGGCTGTGCTGCGCGCGCCTTGGCGACGAGGGTCTCGGCATCCAGCGGCGATGCCGGCGTCGCCTCGACGAAGCGGACGCTGGAATGGACCAGCGACTCGATGGAGTCCTTGAACAGGTACAGCGCACCGGTCAACGCCATCAGCACGAGGAAGGGCAGGCAGACCAGGCCGGCATAGAAATGCCAGCGCCAGACGCGGCGGTACAGGGTGGATTCGGGCGTGGAAGGGGTGGCCTGGGATGACATGGCGGATCCTGCGGTTCAACTCGTGCGACAAGCACCGGCTGCGGATCGAGGTGATCCGCGCCGAACGGTGTTCAGTCAGTCAGCAGAAGAACGGCGGGGCGCGCGGCTGCGCAGTCACCCAGGCATGCGGCGTGTGGCAGGCCGCCAGGAAGGCCGGTGGCAGCTCGTCTTCGGGACCGGGTGCCAGGGGAACCACCTCGCGGGCAGGTGGCAGGCCCCACGCCGGCATGTGCACCGAGCAGTAAGGGCAGTGATCGAGGAGGTGGGCTGCGGCCGGCACGCTGCCGGATTCGGTCGAGCGGGGATCGCTCGAATCACCCTTCACCCACTTGGCGCCCTGGGCGCTGCAGACCTCGATCCACGACGCGCCGCGGGTCAGGCCCAACGCGTGGGATACCGACGGCGCAAGCGACGCCATCAGGATCGCCAGCATGGCGAGCCATGTGGCGAGCTGGCGTTGGGCGCGGGAGGGTGACATCGCGGCGGATTCTAGGTGGCCCGGCTTGCAACCGGCGTGCGAACATGCCGGCGTGAACGGTACGTCAACCCTCTGCCGCGTGGCTTGCGCGCGCTGCCTGCGGCCGCAGGTGACCTGCTTGTGTGCGTTGACAAAGGCGACCGCCCATCGCACCGAAGTGCTGGTTCTGCAGCACCCGCAGGAACAGCGGCAGGCCAAGAACAGCGTCGCGCTGCTGCGTCTGTCTCTGGCGCACTGCGAGGTGGTCGTTGGCGAGCGTTTCGAGCCTGCGGCGTTGGCGGCACTGTTGCACAGGCCCGGGAAGGACACGCGGCTGCTCTACCCCGACGTGCCCATGGCCCCGGCGTCGTCAGTCCCTGGGACAACGGCGGGTGCGTCTGTGCGCCTGGTGGTCATCGATGCGACGTGGCGCAAGAGCCTGCGCATGCTTCTGGAGCACCCGACCCTGGCGGCGCTGCCGCGGCTAACGCTGGACGCGCCGGCGCCGACCCGCTACCGAGCGATTCGCGCGGCGCGGCGAGCCGACCAGGTCTCGACACTCGAGGCTACCGTGCAGGCGCTGGCGACGCTGGAGGGCCCGTCCTTCGACGCCGCGCCACTGCTCGACGCATTCGGCCTCTTCGTCGCGGGCGTTGCGGCCCGTCGGCGGCATCAGGCGCCCTCGGTCAAGACGTGACGCGCCCGACCAGGAGCGGGTGTTGGTGAAAGGCCCGGCACGCCATGTCGATTTGGCTTCCCGTCGTTCGTCGATGGGATACAAGGTGCCCTCGGGCGGGTGCGCCCACCGTTCAACTTGACAGGAGTGAAGACATGTCCTACATCGACGGTTTCGTGATCGCGGTCCCCACCGCCAACAAGCAGAAGTTCATCGAGCACGCACGCCATTTCGACTCGCTGTTCATCGAGCTGGGCGCGATCCGCGTGATCGAGGGTTGGGGCGACGACGTCCCCGACGGCAAAGTGACCGATTTCCGCCGCGCAGTCCAGGCCACCGGTGAGGAGACGGTGGCCTTTTCGTGGGTCGAATGGCCGGACAAGGCCACGCGCGACGCAGGCATGAAGAAGATGATCGAAGACCCGCGCATGGATCCGTCCACACCCGGCAACCCGCCCCTGCCGTTCGACGGCAAACGCATGATCTTCGGCGGCTTCGAACAGGTGGTCGAAGTCAAGGCTTGAGCGGCGGGCGGGTGGCCGCCCGAGATGCCGCCTGAATGGATCGCGTTGCGGGCATTCCGTCGCGGACGCTGAGGCCCGTTCTTTCCGCAATGAGGCCGGCCGGGTGCTCGTCGTCAGTGGACAAGGTTCATGCATGATGATCAGCGCCTCCCATGTCAAACGTTAGACAGCCGCAAATCGATGTCCGCTCCCGACGCGGACATCCGCGAGAACACTGAAAGCAGCATTTCCATGGCCATCCAGTGGTTCCCAGGCCACATGCACACGACCCGCAAGGCCATCGCCGATCGCCTTCCGGAGATCGACGTAGTGATCGAGTTGCTTGACGCACGCCTACCGGGCTCGAGCACCAATCCCTTGCTGGCTGAACTGACGGCAGGCAAGCCTGCGCTGAAGGTATTGAACAAGCAGGACCTCGCAGATCCGGAGATCTCCGAGCTTTGGCTGGCGCATTACCAGGCGCTGCCGGGCACCCGTTCTCTGGGGCTGGACGCCAGCACCACCGCGCCGGCGCGTGCGCTGATCGCGGTGTGCCGGGCGCTTGCCCCACATCGCGGCGGCATGGTCAAGCCGGTGCGGGTGTTGATTTGCGGTATTCCCAACGTGGGCAAGTCGACGTTGGTCAACACACTCGCTGGCCAGCGCACAGCCAAGACGGGCGACGAGCCGGGCATCACCAAGCTGGAGCAGAAGATCCTGCTGGCCAACGACTTTTTCCTGTTTGACACACCGGGCATGCTGTGGCCGCGAATCCTCACCGCGCAGGGTGGGTACAACCTGGCGGCAAGCGGCGGCATCGGCCGCAATGCTTATGACGAGGAAGAGGTAGCGATGGCGCTGCTGGCTCGCGTGCGCCATCGCTACGCGGACCGACTGGTGGCGCGCTACAAGCTTGCCGGCCTCTCGGCGATGACCGACGAGGCGTTGCTGGCCGAAGTGGGCCGCAAGCGCGGCGGGCTGCTGCCCGGTGGCCGCGTGAACATGCAGAAAGCCGCTGAGGTGGCGTTGAACGACTTCCGTAGCGGCGCCTGGGGCCGCGTCACGCTCGAGACGCCGGATGAGTTCGTGCACTGGCGGGCAGCCGGCATCGTGGCCGAGGAGACGCGAAAAGCGAAGAAGGAAGCACGCGGGAAGGCGTGACGTCATGTCGTCTTCCATGGGGAGCCGGAGACCGAGTTGTCGCGGCGCACTTGAGCACCATTCTGGGAAAGGGCGTTCTGGCCGTTGCGAGCAGCGTCGAGCGCTAGCGTTCGTCGTGCAGCCCTTCACGAGAGTCTTCTTTTGGGTCGTTGGACTTCCGTGTCACTGACAACTTCTATTGAGCTGATCTGCCACGGCAAGCTGGGGCGCGCAGCTCATGCCAAATGGTAGTTCGCATGAGAGCCACGCTGCACGTCATCGCCGCACTTGTTGTGTTCATCGCTGCGGACCACCTACGTTCATTGCTTCAGCAGGATCTCCCATCCTTCGACGTGCGAAGCATTGTTCTTGCGAGCATCGCTGTCTACCTTGTCGTGTTCGCTGCGGCTGGTGCTGTCATGGCTCTTGTGACGGACCGTCGCCAACTAGCCCTCGCTCTCGCGTTGCTCGTTGGTGTAGCGAGCCCTATTTCCACACTGCCTTTCGAATCGGTGCATCCATTCGTTCATGTCACGCATGCGCCCACTTGGCTTGAGCCATTCCTCTGGGCGAATTGGTATGTTCCACCGGCGGCTGCACTGCTCGGAGCGCTTGTAGTGCTCGGCGCGCGAGCATGCACGTGGCGGACTAAGCCGCATAAGAATCAGCCGACGTGAGACAGATTGCAAGCGATGCGACAAGCCCCCAAAACCTTGCTTCGTGATGTGCACTGGTCGTTCTCAGAGCCGGTTCCTCAGTCGAGGACAGAGTTGATCGAAGCAGCGAGTGCCTATGCCTCCGACATCGAAGCGCAAGATCCCAAGGACACCCTCCTGCAGACTCTCCCGTTCTCTGACGTGCACCTCAAGTATGAACACGCGGTGCGCAGCCCAGATGGAGACTGGCTGGATATCGAAAGTTCGGTTCGAGTAGTCGCTCCGCAATCCTCACGGCTGAATGGGGCAGATCTGCTTTGGGAGCTGCATGTTGCTTGCGCTTCAACAGTCGGGCAGAACGATCGAAACTTCTTCGAGGGCCTGGAGCTTGAAGATCAAGGCGCGGCACATCAGCCGCCCACGTATCGAGTCCTCCTTGGCAGCTAACCTGCCATCGAGGCAGCGGGTGTTCGCTTGATGGACGGGCATCGGCCAGAAGCGGGCGGCTGCGAGRGATGCCTTTCAGGAAGGCGAKGGTCATGATCGTTCCTCCGCCGGTTGAGAAGCTGCCTATCTTCGTTTTGGGCGCTGTGCTTGCGCTGATCGGTGGATTCCTTGCGATGCAGGAATCCATGTTCAGCCGGGCGCAGCTCGAAGCGGCTGCGATGGTCGTCGTTGGCTTGGGTGCTGCTGTGTACGACGCTACTCGGCGCGTTCGGCATGCAAAGCAGACGGAGAAGGACGACGCGAATGCCGATTGATGCTCGCACGGGCTCGCCGTGGTTGGCGCCTGACGGCCACGAACTGTCTGTCGCGAGGGGCGGCTTTCAAGTAGGCTTTGCATCCTTCGCAGCTATGCCCCCATCGATATGAGTACCAGGACTGCTCAAGTCACCGCGGCGTGCCTGAGCTTCGTCTTTCTCTGGTTGGAGGTGGCTGCACTTTTTGCTTGGCTCGCCCCGGAGAACCGACAGATCATCCCTTTTGTCGCAGTTGCGGCCGCAGCTACGGCTTGCGCTGCGTATTTCTGGAGGCATATGGCGGCTGAGGCCATGGTGCTGTCCCCAGGTGCATGGCTCGGCACCTTTGCTCTGGCAGCGGCCATTTCCTTCGTTTTCGTCGAGATGGACTGCGGCGGTTCGCTGCGATTCGTTGATGGCTTGCCAACTTGCTCCCATGTCAGCGGCGGCATCTCAATCGTGTTCACCGTCGGCGCGCTTGCACTCATGATCGTTTCTCTGCCGAATGCTCTTCGCGCGTGGCTGATCAGAATGTTTGACCCGGGGGCTGGGCCGCGCGCATGAATGCAAGCACCCTCAATTTCAGGGGTTAGCCCGCTGCGTCAACGTGCTTTCTGAATGATCGCTTCGCGGCGCTGAGGGTTGGTGAGCGTCCAGTCTGACCATCTTGAGAATGCGATAGGCACATAGGAGCCTCGTACCCACCTCAACTTTGGTGGATACGTATGACCTTCCCCGTCCAACCCGCTGGCGCTCGGCGCCGGCGTCGGCTCCACAGC
>NZ_JBFUGW010000198.1:0-11804 GCF_056402735.1 Rhizobacter sp. P3_C12 | reverse complement strand
GTCGGCGCCCCGCCCTGCCGCGCCCGGCTTCGTGCGCGAGGCCCGCCAGCGCGAGCGCTGGCGCAGCCCGTGGGTGCGGGGCCTGCTGTCGCTGTGCACACTCGGGCTGGTCGCCGCCCTGGTCGGCCAGGCGGCGCTGCACTTCCGCGACACGATCGCCGCGCAGTGGCCCGACACGAAACCGTGGCTCGCGATGGCCTGCAGGCAATGGCATTGCGAGATCGGTGCGCCGCGCCGCATCGACGACCTGGTCGTCGAGAGCAGCGCGCTCGCGCCGGCCAATGGCGGCGCGGCCTACAAGCTGTCGGTCGTGCTGCGCAACCGCAGCACGTTGGCACTCGCGATGCCGTCGATCGACCTGAGCCTGAGCGACCCGAGCGGCCAGCTGGTCGCGCGGCGTGCGCTCGCGCCGTCGGACTTCCGCGTCGCGACGCCGGTGGTCGCGGCGGGCGCCGAGAGCAGCCTGCAGGTGCTGCTCTCCACCGACGGACGCCGCGTCAGCGGCTACACCGTCGAGATCTTCTATCCCTGATTCACCGACCCTGGACGCGAACGCCGCGTTCCTTTCCCGGAGCTTCCCATGTCAGCCCTCATCTGCGGATCCCTCGCCTTCGACACCATCACGATGTTCCCCGGCCGCTTCGCGCAGCAGATCCTGCCGGAGCAGGTGCACATCCTGAACGTGTCGTTCCTGGTGCCGACGCTGCGCCGCGAGTTCGGCGGCTGCGCCGGCAACATCGCCTACACGCTCGCCAAGCTGGGCGGCGAGCCGCTGGTGATGGCCACCGTGGGCGCCGACGACGTGGAGTACCGCGCGCGCATCGCGTCGTGGGGCGCCAGCACCGAGTTCGTGCGCAACGTGCCGGACAGCTACACCGCGCAGGCGATCATCATCACCGACACCGACAACAACCAGATCACCGCCTTCCACCCCGGTGCGATGCAGGCGGCGCACACGACGACGGTGCCGACCGACCGCGGCGTGCGCATCGCGATCGTCGCGCCCGACGGCCGCGACGCGATGCTGCAGCATGCGCAGCAGCTGGCCGATGCGCAGATCCCGTTCATCTTCGATCCGGGCCAGGGCCTGCCGATGTTCGACGGCGCCGAGCTGAACCGCTTCATCGCGCAGGCGAGCTGGGTGACGGTCAACGACTACGAGGCGCGCATGCTGTCGGAGCGCACCGGGTTGAGCATCGAGGCGATGTCGCGCTCGCACCTGTTGGGCGTCGTCGTGACGCTCGGCGCCGAGGGCTGCGAGCTGTGGGAGCAAGGCGTGCGCACGCTGGTGCCGGGCGTGCCGGCGACCGAGGTGCTCGACCCGACCGGCTGCGGCGACGCCTTCCGCGCCGCGCTGCTGTACGGCCTCGAACGCGGCTGGACACTCGCGCGCTGCGTCGCACTCGGCAACCGGATCGGCGCGCTGAAGATCGCCAGCCGCGGCGGCCAGAACCATGTGATCGATCGCACGGCACTCGGGGTGTGAGCGGAAGGTTCCCGAGAGCGAGGGGGTGACCCATCGGCATTTCCGGGATATCTTCACGCCCTGCGTCAGACAAATGTTGATACTGTCGTCGGGGTAGATCGGTTCGTCAGAAGGAGCCGGCAAAGGGAATACGCGATGCAGGCTTTCCAGTCACTCGTCCTGGCTTTCACGACACTCGCGCTCTGCGCAGTGACGTGGGGCGCATGCCATTGGTGGTACGGCCGCCGCCTGAAGGCCTTGCAGCAGAAGGTCGACAAGATGGAGAAGGCGCGGCACGTCGCCGGCCTGCACGCGCAGCAGGCGCGCAAGCAGATCGAGCAGCTGCACAAGCAGATGGCGGTGCTGCAGCAAAAGCGCAGCGACCTGCAGGCGGTGATGCAATCCCAGCTCGACGTCGACCTGCCGATGGCAGGTGGCCGCACGGCCTTCGGCGACGGCGCCCCCGCGCTGCCGCCCAACGGCTTCGCCGACACGCAACCGATGTAGCCAGCCAGAAAAAAACCCGGCCGAAGCCGGGTTTTGTCTGAACGCCTTCCGGCCTCAGGGCTTGTTGCCCGTCGGGAAAGGCCACGCAGCCGCAGGGCTGAGCGCGGTCTTGGCAGCCGGAGCGGCCGCAGGCTTGGCAGCAGCAGGCGCAGCAGGCGCCGCGGGTGCCGCCTTCTTTGCAGCCGGCTTCTTGGCCGCCTTCTTGGCCGCAGGCTTCGCAGCGGGCTTCGCAGCCTTCTTCGCAGGGGCCTTCTTCGCAGCMGCCTTCTTGGCAGGMGCCTTCTTSGCMGCRRCCTTCTTCGCCGGCGCCTTCTTGGCGGCGACCTTCTTCGCTGCGACCTTCTTSGCCGGAGCCTTCTTCGCTGCCGCCTTCTTGGCCGGAGCCTTCTTCGCCGCGACCTTCTTCGCCGGSGCCTTCTTCGCTGCCGCCTTCTTGGCCGGAGCCTTCTTTGCAGTTGCCATTACATTTCTCCTTGATCAAGTTGAAAGAGCACTGCCCTGCGCCGGCGCCATGCCGATGCGAGGCAGTTATTCACTGTCCGAAGTCGCCCAGGAGGGACGCCCCGGTACGGTGAATGGGGTTGCAGGCCGTTGGCCACCGCGTGCTTGACGGTGATCTCTTGACGGCTTGCGAATCTTGATCTCGTCCATGACCTGTTGCTGATCTCTTGTGATGCAGTCAGCGAAGCGTCAGTCCCACGAGAGGGCGCCACCGGATTGGTACTCGATGACACGCGTCTCGAAGAAGTTGCGCTCCTTTTTCAGGTCGATCATTTCGCTCATCCACGGGAACGGGTTTTCCTCGTTCGGGAAGAGCTCTTCCAAACCAATCTGCGTTGCACGCCGGTTGGCGATGTAGCGCAGGTAACCCTTGAACATCGATGCATTGAGGCCCAGCACGCCGCGCGGCATGGTGTCCTCGGCGTAGCGGTACTCGAGCTCGACGGCCGTCATGAACAAGGCCTTGATCTCGGCCTTGAACTCCGCCGTCCAGAGGTGCGGATTCTCGAGCTTGATCTGGTTGATCAGGTCGATGCCGAAGTTGCAGTGCATCGACTCGTCGCGCAGGATGTATTGGTACTGCTCGGCAGCGCCGGTCATCTTGTTCTGGCGACCGAGCGCCAGGATCTGCGTGAAGCCGACGTAGAAGAACATGCCTTCCATCAGGCAGGCGAACACGATCAGCGACTTCAGCAGCGTCTGGTCGTTCTCGGGCGTTCCGGTGTTGAAGTTCGGATCCATGATCGCGTTGATGAACGGGATCAGGAATTCGTCCTTGTCGCGGATCGACTTCACCTCGTTGTAGGCGTTGAAGATCTCGCTCTCGTCCAGCCCGAGCGACTCGACGATGTACTGATAGGCGTGCGTGTGGATCGCTTCCTCGAAGGCCTGGCGCAGCAGGAACTGGCGGCATTCGGGCGCCGTGATGTGGCGGTAGGTGCCCAGCACGATGTTGTTGGCGGCCAGCGAATCGGCGGTGACGAAGAAGCCGAGGTTGCGCTTGATGATGCGGCGCTCGTCTTCGCTCAGGCCGTTCGGATCCTTCCAGGTCGCGATGTCGCGCGACATGTTCACTTCCTGCGGCATCCAGTGGTTCGCGCAGGTCGCGAGGTACTTCTCCCACGCCCACTTGTACTTGAACGGCACCAGCTGGTTGACGTCGGTGCGGCCGTTGATGATGCGCTTGTCGGCGGCCTTCACGCGTCGCGCGGCGGCAGGCGCCGGCGTGTCGGAAGTGTTCGAGGAGGTGGTGATCAAGGGTGAGGCAGGTGCTGCGATCGCAGCATCGAAGTCCGGAGACGGAGCGACCGCACGCGCTTGAGAGGGCAGGCTCTGCGCGGGACTCGCTTTGTGAGAGATCGAGGGTTTAAGGTCTTCTTCCCAAACCAACATGGTGGACTTCCTTGACGCGTTGAATTATGAGAGTGTTGTGTTGAAACACCAAGCACTTATTGACATCGCGAGCACTTCGCTGTTGCTGTGTCGCATCGAAAAACGCGCGTGCTTTTGCGAAGACTCGCGATGAGCACGCGCGTTGCTCAGCGCATCACTGGCAAGCCTCGCACGTCGGGTCGTCGATCGCGCAGAACTTGATGTCGGTCGCAGGCTCTTGCGATGCGGAGATCACCGGCGCAGCGGCCGTCATCACCGGCGCCGCGACCACCGCAGCGACCGGCGCCGCCATCATCGACGACGAGCCATCGCCGCTCGACACCGAGTTCATCTGCCCTGCCTTCACGGTCGACTTCTCGGCATGCGTCGCGCCGACGGTGCGCAGGTAGTAGGTGGTCTTCAGGCCGCGCGTCCATGCGAGCTTGTAGGTCTCGTCGAGCTTCTTGCCCGAGGCGCCGGCCATGTAGATGTTCAGCGACTGCGCCTGGTCGATCCACTTCTGGCGGCGCGCGGCGGCCTCGACCAGCCACTGCGTCTCGACCTCGAAGGCCGTCGCGTACAGCGCCTTCAGGTCGGCCGGCACGCGGTCGATGCGGCGCAGCGAACCGTCGAAGTGCTTCAGGTCCATCACCATCACGTCGTCCCACAGGCCGAGCTTCTTCAGGTCGCGCACCAGGTACTCGTTGACGATGGTGAACTCGCCCGACAGGTTGGACTTCACCGACAGGTTGCCGAACGACGGCTCGATCGACGCGCTGACGCCGATGATGTTCGAGATGGTCGCGGTCGGCGCGATCGCCACGCAGTTGGAGTTGCGCATGCCGTGCTCGGCGATGCGGCTGCGCAGCGCCGCCCAGTCCAGCGTCGTGCTGCGGTCGACATCGACATAGCCGCCGCGGGCCTCGGCCAGCAGGTCGAGCGAGTCGATCGGCAGGATGCCCTTGTCCCACAGCGAGCCGCGGTAGCTGGAGTAGCGGCCGCGCTCGGCCGCCAGTTCGGTCGACGCCCAGTAGGCGTAGTAGCAGACGGCTTCCATCGAGCGGTCGGCGAACGACACCGCGTCGTCCGAGGCGTACGGCGTGCGCAGTTCGTACAGCGCGTCCTGGAAGCCCATGATCCCCAGGCCCACCGGGCGGTGGCGCAGGTTGGAGTCACGCGCCTTCTTGACGGCGTAGTAGTTGATGTCGATCACGTTGTCGAGCATGCGCATCGCGGTGGCGACGGTCTTCTTCAGCTTCGCGTGGTCGATCTGCACCGCGCCGTCGACCTGCTTCAGGTGGTGCACCAGGTTCACCGAACCCAGGTTGCACACGGCGATCTCGGTCTCGCTGGTGTTCAGCGTGATCTCGGTGCACAGGTTGCTCGAGTGCACGACGCCGACGTGCTGCTGCGGCGAGCGCACGTTGCAGGCGTCCTTGAAGGTGATCCACGGGTGGCCGGTCTCGAACAGCATCGAGAGCATGCGGCGCCACAGGTCCTTGGCGGGGATCTTCTTGAACAGCTTGATCTCGCCGCGCGCGGCCTTGTCCTCGTAGCGCGTGTAGGCCTCCTCGAAGGCCTTGCCGAACTTGTCGTGCAGGTCGGGGCAGTTGGACGGCGAGAACAGCGTCCAGTCGGCGCCTTCCATCACGCGGCGCATGAACAGGTCCGGAATCCAGTTCGCGGTGTTCATGTCGTGGGTGCGGCGGCGGTCGTCGCCGGTGTTCTTGCGCAGCTCCAGGAACTCCTCGATGTCGAGGTGCCAGGTTTCCAGGTAGGCGCAGACGGCACCCTTGCGCTTGCCGCCCTGGTTCACCGCGACGGCGGTGTCGTTGACGACCTTCAGGAACGGCACGACGCCCTGGCTCTTGCCGTTGGTGCCCTTGATGTGCGAGCCGAGCGCGCGCACGTTGGTCCAGTCGTTGCCGAGGCCGCCGGCGAACTTCGACAGCAGCGCGTTCTCCTTCAGCGCCTCGTAGATGCCTTCCAGGTCGTCGGCGACGGTCGTCAGGTAGCAGCTCGACAGCTGCGAGCGCTGCGTGCCGGCGTTGAACAGCGTCGGCGTGGAGCTCATGAAGTCGAAGCTGGACAGCACTTCGTAGAACTCGATCGCGCGCGCTTCGCGGTCGATCTCGTTGAGCGCCAGGCCCATCGCGACGCGCATGTAGAAGGCCTGCGGCATCTCGATGCGCACTTCGTTGATGTGCAGGAAGTAGCGGTCGTACAGCGTCTGCAGGCCGAGGTAGTCGAACTGCAGGTCGCGCTCGGCCTTCAGCGCCGCGCCCAGGCGGACCAGGTCGTACTGCAGCAGCTTCTCGTCGAGCCGCTCGGCCTGCACGCCCTTCTTGATGAAGCCGGGGAAGTAGTCGGCGTAGCGCGCCGGCATCTCGCCTTGCAGCACCTCTTCGCCGAGGATCTCCTTGCGGATCGTGTGCAGCAGCAGCCGCGCGGTGGCGCGGGTGTAGCCGGGGTCCTTCTCGATCAGCGTGCGCGCGGCCAGGATCGCGGCCTTGTGCACTTCATCGATCGGCACGCCGTCGTACAGGTTGCGGCGCGTCTCGGCCAGGATCGGGTCGGGCTTGACGTCGGCGCCCAGGTCGGCACAGGCCGATTCGATCAGCACCTGCAGGCGGGCGAAGTCGAGCGGCACGCGCTGGCCGCGGTCGATCACCGTCAGCGCCGGCTCGGCCGCGGCAGCGGCCACGTGGCCCTGCTTCGAACGCTCCTGCGAACGGCGCTCGCGGTACAGCACGTAGGCGCGCGCCACTTCGTGGTGGCCGCCGCGCATCAGGCCGAGCTCGACGTGGTCCTGCACGTCCTCGATGTGGAAGGTGCCGCCGCCCGGGCGCGAGCGCAGCAGCGCGCGCACGACCGATTCGGTCAGCCCGTCGACCGTCTCGCGCACGCTGGCCGAAGCCGCGCCCTGCGTGCCGTGCACGGCGAGGAAGGCCTTCATCAGGGCGACGGCGATCTTGTTGGGTTCGAAGGACACCACCGCGCCGTTGCGGCGGATGATCTGGTAGCCCTGGTAGGCCGACGCGGAGGCCGCGGGGCCGGTGCCGCTGCGCGGCGTGCTGCTGGTGGAGGAGGCGGCGTTGGGAGTGACGTTGCTGACTGCTTGCATGGATACCCCTTCTTGTGGTCTGTCGACGCGATATGGATTCAATGACCAGGGCTCACGCCGGACCCACCCCACAGCGCCAAGGCTGCGGCGCGCCGCCGGCGCTGAGCCGCCGAAGACGCATGAGAAGGACCGGTGAAGAACGATGGACGAGCGCGATGGGTGAGGCTGTGGAACGGCTTGCCAACACGCGGGACCCGGGTGCCGCCCTGTCGCTGCTGCTCGTCATGACGTGTCGTCGCACGTCATTGACCCCTGCAGAGAAGGCGGGCGCGGGCCTGAAGATGTTGGGACAAGAGAATACCACGAGGGACACTATATCTGGGGGCTCCCCACCCTTCAAGCACTAGCTATAGCGTCCCGACAAACAAGGGGGATGAAGCGTCGGTTCACCTCGACGCGCCGTTTTCGAGGCCTCGCGCAGCCTCGGCGCCCACCAGCGCTGAACCTGCCGCGGAGCATCCGCGCGCAGCCTCGCGCTCCCGCCGATTTGCGCCGCGGACGCCGATGGAAACTGGCTTGCCGCGATGCGAACGCAGGCCCTCTCGTGCGTCACTCAGTGCGGCACTCAGTGCCGCACTCAGCGCGGCGCGCGCAAGCCTTCGGGAAAATACCGACCATGCCAGCGCAGGCCCTCGGTGACGCGCGGCCAGTCGAAGCCCGGGCCGGGATCGATCTTGCGGCCGGGTGCGACATGCTCGTGCCCGGCCACGCCCTGCAGCGGGTAGCGCCGCGCGAGCGCGCGCAGCAAGGGCAGCAGCCGCGCGTACTGCGCCGCCTCGAAGCGCTCGCCCTCCAGCCCTTCCAGCTCGACGCCGACCGAGAAGTCGTTGCAGTTCTCGCGCCCGCGCCAGGCCGAGCGGCCGGCGTGCCATGCGCGCTCGTTGCACGAGACGAACTGCAGCAGCTCGCCGTCGCGCCGCACGACGAAGTGCGACGACACCTGCAGCCCGCGGATCTGCTGGAAGTAGGGGTGCGCGTCCCAGTCGAGCCGGTTCGTGAACAGCCGCTCGATCGCATCGCCGCCGTACTCGCCTGGCGGCAGGCTGATGGAATGGATGAGGGCCAGCTCGACCGCGCAGCCGGCCGGCCGCGCGCCGAAGTTCGGCGACGCGCAGCGGCGGGCCTGTTCGCACCAGCCGTCCGCGCCGATCTGCAGCACGGCGCGCGCCGGCTCGCGAACCGGTTCAGCCGGGTTCGCCGCGCTCGACATCGACCGGGTCGTCGGTGCCGCCGACGTTGACGCCCAGGCGGGCCATCCGGTAGCGCATCTGGCGCAACGACAGCCCGAGGCTCGCGCCGGCGGYCGTGCGGTTGTAGCGGTAGCGCTCGAGTGCACGTTCGAGCACGTCGCGCTCGATGTCGTCGAGGTAGGCCGCGAGGTCGCTCGGCAGCGGCGCCYGCACCGGCACGACCGGTGCGCGCACCGCCTCTGCCGTCGCGGCCGCAGCGGCCGGCTTGGCCGACACCACCGGCGAGGCTTCGAACTCCGAGGCCTCGCTGTCGCTGAACACCAGCTCGGAGACGCCCAGGTCGGCGACGTCGATCACGTCGCCCACCGTCAGCGCGACCGCGCGGTGCAGCAGGTTCTCGAGTTCGCGCACGTTGCCGGGGAAGCTGTAGCGGCTGAGCTGCACCATCGCGTCGCGCGTGAGCCGCGGCGCGGGCGACACGCCGGCATCGCGCGCGATGCGGTCGAGCACGCGCTCGCAGATCGACGGCAGGTCCTCGAGCCGCTCGCGCAGCGGCGGCACGCGGATCTGGATCACGTTGAGGCGGTAGTACAAGTCCTGGCGGAACTTGCCGGCCTGCACTTCGGCGCCGAGGTCCTTGTGGGTCGCGCTCAGCAGCCGCACGTTGACGGCCTGCTCGACGACCGCGCCGACCGGGCGCACCGAGCGCTCCTGGATGGCGCGCAGCAGCTTGCTCTGCATCGCGAGCGGCAGGTCGCCGATCTCGTCGAGGAACAGCGTGCCGCCGTTCGCGGCCTGGAAGAAGCCCTCGCGGTCTTCGTTGGCGCCGGTGAACGCGCCCTTGCGGTAGCCGAAGAACTCGGCCTCGAGCAGCTGCTCGGGAATGGCGCTGCAGTTGACCGGCACGAAGGGCTGCCCGGTGCGCGGGCTGATCTCGTGGATGGCGCGCGCCACCAGCTCCTTGCCGGTGCCCGACTCGCCGTTCACCAGCACCGGCGCCATGCTGCGTGCCACCTTGTCGATCAGCTGGCGCACCTGCTGCATCGCCTGCGACTGGCCGGCCATGCGCGCGAGCGCCTGGCTGACCGGGCCGGCGTGGGCCGGCGGCGCCACCGCTGCGGGCAGCGATGCGACCGGGCGGGCCGCCGCCGCGCTGTTGCCATTGCCGCTGCCGGGCGAGGCGGGGGGCGCGCCGTTCTCGGACGGCAGGCTGGACGGCACCATCGTCGGCACCGTCGCCGCGCTGCGCCCGAGCGCCGAGGCGACGACCGCGCGGAACTGCTTCAGGTCGACCGGCTTGGTCAGGTAGTCGTAGGCGCCGGCCTTCAGCGCCTCGACCGCGTTCTCGGCCGAGCCGTACGCGGTGATCACGATCGCCTTCTCGCGCCGGTTGCCCTCTTCGAGGCGGCGCAGCAGGTCGAGCCCGGTGCCGTCGGGCAGCCGCATGTCGGTGATGACCGCGCTGTACGTGCGGTCCTTCAGGTGCAGCAGCGCGTCGTCGACGGTGGCCGCCGTCTCGACGTCATAGCCCTCGCGCAACAGCGTCAGCTCGTACAACGTGCGCAGGTCCGGTTCGTCGTCGACGACCAGCAGGCTGAAGTGGGAAGGCGAACTCATGATGTGAGGTGCAGTCGGGTCTCGGGCGCTTCGGTGCCCGCCAGGGGTTTGCGCCGCATCGCGACAAAGAATTCGTTGCGGTTCGGCTCGCTGGCGGCGCGCAGCCGGTAATCGATGCGCGCGCCGTAGCGCTCGCACAGTTCCCGGCAAATATACAAGCCCAGGCCGGTGCCGCGGCTGCGGGTCGAGAAGAAAGGCTCGAACAGGTAGCGCTCGACCTCGGGCGGGATCGGCTCGCCGTTGCTGGTGACGCTCAGCACCACGTGCACGTCGTCGCGTGCCGACAGCGTCAGGCGCACGCCGCCGGGCATCGGCTGCGCATGGCGCTTCGCGTTGTCGAGCAGGTTGACCATCACGCGGCGCAGGTGCTCGGGGTCGAACACGACGCCCAGCGCCTCGTCGGGCAGCTTGACGCGCAGCAGGCTGTCGCCGCCGATCGGCATGCCGGCGGCACGCGCCCATTCGCTGCAGATGGCGGCGACCAGCGCGGTCGCGTCGATCGGGCCACCGTCGTGCACCTCGCTGGGCGTGACTTCCATCACGTCGTCGACGATGCGCTTCAGCCGGCCGACGTTCTCGGTGACCATCTGCGTCAGCTGGCGCTGGACGGCGGTGGTCGCGTCTTCGGAGAGCAGCGCGTTGGCCTGCGAGATCGCGGCCAGCGGGTTGCGGATCTCGTGCGCGATGCCGGCCGACACCCGGCCCATCGCGGCCAGCTTTTCCTGGCGGGTGCGCGCCTGCATGCTGCGCACGTCCTCGATGAACAGCACGCAGAGCGCTTCGCTCGGGTCGGGCGCCTGGCGCCGGGTGAAGCGCACCCGCACCCGCAGCGTGCGCGGCGGGCTCGATTCGAAATCGAGCACCACGTCGCGCCCGCCCTCGGGCCAGGTCGATTCGGCGAACGCGCGCTCGACCGCCTTCACGAGCTCGCCCCAGGCCTCGACGCCCTGCAGCTGGAACGGCGCCTCGCGCGAGACGCCGCTCGGCRCCAGCAGCGCGCGCGCCGCCGGGTTGGCGGTGCGCACGCGGCCGCGCTGGTCGACCACCAGCACGCCCTCCTGCATCTCCTCGATCACCAGCCGGTTCAGCTGCGCCTGCTGGCGCGCCAGCTCCAGGCTGCCGCGCGCGGTGAGCTCTTCGCGCGCCAGGCGCCCGGCCAGCTCGCCGGCCAGCAGCGTGATGACGAAGAAGCCGCTGCCGGCCAGGCCGGCCTGCGTCATCAGCGCGGTGACGTCGGTCCCGCCGGCCATCACCGACAGCCAGGCGACCCCGAGCAACGCGAGCGTGACCACCGAGGCGGTTGCGAGCGCCATCAGCCGCGGCGTCAGAACGCCGGCCATCAGCACCGGCAGCACCAGCAGCGCGACGTAGTTCAGGCCGGYCGCCGGCGACATCCAGTGCAAGGCACCGAAGCAGACGATGTCGACGCCGATCGTCGAGATCCACTGCGGGCTGCGCAGCCGCGCGAGCTGGCGCGGCGCGGCGGTGCGGCGGTAGCGCGGCAGCATCCACATCGACAGCGCGAGCGCCGCATAGGCCAGGCTCACCGCCACCACCGGCCACGGCGGCTTGACGCCGAAGATCGCCGCGACCACCTGGGTCGCGACCAGCGCGACGCCGAGTGCCGCGCGCGCGCTGATGAAGGCGCCGTAGATGCGCTGGAAGGCCGTCTGGCCCGAGCCGATCAGGCGCCGCGCCTGGCGCGTCAGGAAGTTGCTGTCGGCCTGGGCCGCCTGCGCCGCCTGCCAGTTGCCGTCGTAGCGCGACTCGTCCTCGATCCAGCTGTCGCGCGATTGGGTGTCCTCGCCGAGGGCGCCGAACCAGGACTCCTGGCTGGGCCGCGTCGTCGCGCGCACGTTCGAGCGGCGGTCGTTGCGGCGGCGCTCGGGCTTGGGCGGCGCGCTGCTCATCGCGAAGCGTGCTCGCGTTCGAACGCACTGCGATGGGCTTCGCCGCAGAACACCCCGCCGCGGCCCGGCAGCGCATCGGCCTTCGGCAGGTGCAGCCCGCACTGCGCGCAGGCCACGAT
>NZ_JBFUGW010000197.1:0-11819 GCF_056402735.1 Rhizobacter sp. P3_C12 | reverse complement strand
GGGCACGGCCTCGCCTTCCTGCCGGTGAGCTCGGTGAAGAAGGAGCTGAAGAGCCGGCGCCTGGTGCGGGCGGCCGCGCCCGGCCTGCTCGAGCTGACGATGGAAGTGCGCATGTACCGCGAGCTGCCCGACCTCTCGCGCCAGGGCGGCAAGCCCGGCGCGCGAGCGCTCTGGAACTTCCTGAAGCCGGCGGGCTGAAACACCCGACGCCAGAGGGTTTTCCCTCGCGCCGCATGCATTCGATGCATGGCTTTCCCGCCAATCCGCATTGGCTTTCCGACAGGCAGGCGAATACAGTCCGCGCCCATCGCCACCCGAACGCCAACTTGTCCCCATGTGCCGCCGCCCCGGTGCCCGCGCCATCGATCCCACGCCGCCATGCAGGCACACTGGCGTTCCGCCGTGTGTCGAACACACCGCTCCAGTGGCATGAAGGTTGCGAGACTCCACCCATGAAGTACGTGCACGGCAAGCGCCGCTTTTCCGCTCTCCTGGCCGCGTCGATGCTCGTGCTGGCCACGCTCGCCGCCCTGACCGCCGCGCTGCCGGCGCAGGCCGCGCCGCCGGCCGCCGCGCTGCCCACCGGGCCGGTGCTCGACCGCATCCGCCAGACCGGCAAGATCCTGGTCGCGCACCGTGAATCCTCGGTGCCGTTCTCGTACCTCGATGCCGAAAAGAAGCCGATGGGCTACGCGGTCGACCTGTGCCTGAAGCTGGCCGAGGCGGTGCGCAAGCGGCTCGAGATGAAGGCCCTCGCGCCGGAGTTCGTGCTCGTCACCGCCGGCAACCGCATCCAGATGGTCGTCGACGGCAAGGCCGACCTGGAGTGCGGTTCCACCACCAACAACGCCGAGCGCCGCCAGAAGGTGGCCTTCACGATCCCGCACTACATCACCGGTGCGCGCTACATGGTGCTGGCCGACAGCCCGATCGCCGAGCTGCCGATGTTCGAGGGCAAGAAGCTCGTGTCGACCAAGGGCACGACGCCGCTGAAGGAGGTGGACCGCGCGAACCGCGAACGCCTGCTGCGCATCACCATCGTCGAGGCGCCCGAGCATGCCAAGGCCATGCAGATGGTGCTGGCCGGCGAGGTCGACGGCTTCGTGATGGACGACGTGCTGCTGTACGGCCTGATCGCGTCGAGTGCCGATCCGGGCAAGCTGAAGGTGGTGGGCAAGTTCCTGACCATCGAGCCGCTCGCGATCATGATGCGCAAGGACGACCCCGAGTTCAAGAAGATCTGCGACGAGGAGATGAAGCGCCTGATCCTCAGCCGCGAGGCCTATGCGATCTACGATCACTGGTTCAACAAGCCGATCCCGCCGAAGAACCTGCCGCTGAACCTGCCGATGAACTACCTGCTGCGGGACTTCTGGAAGTACCCGTCGGACCAGGTGCCGGGGTGATGTTGCAGCCGTTGTCGAAAGAAGCATCCGGTCTACGTGGAACTGCGTAGCTCCCGACTCCCTAGAATTTCGTTGTTGTCGTGGGTGGGGTACTCGCCCCCCTCTTTTCCACCCTGAAGGAGATCGTATGAAGAAGGCATGGCTGAGCGTTGCCGTCCTGTTGGCCGTCGCGGGCGTTGCCCAGGCGCAGCAGAGCGACACGCTGAAGAAGATCAAGGACAGCGGCACCGTCACGATGGGCGTGCGCGAATCGTCGGGCGCCCTGGCCTACACGCTGGGCGACGGCAAGTACGCCGGCTTCCACTACGACGTCTGCCAGAAGGTGCTGGCCGACGTCCAGAAGCAGCTGGGCCTGGCCAAGCTGGACATCAAGTACCAGCCGGTCACGTCGCAGAACCGCATTCCGCTGGTGCAGAACGGCACCGTCGACATCGAGTGCGGCTCGACCACCAACAACGCCACCCGCCAGAAGGACGTCGCCTTCGCCTTCACCACCTACGTGGAAGAAGTGCGCATCGCGGTGAAGGCCAACTCGGGCATCACGGCGATCGGCCAGCTGGCCGGCAAGACGGTGGCCACCACCACCGGCACGACCTCGGTGCAGACGCTGCGCAAGCACGAGCGCGCCACCGGCGTCGACTTCAAGGAAGTGTTCGGCAAGGACCACGCCGACAGCTTCCTGCTGCTGGAATCGGGCCGCGCCGATGCCTTCGTGATGGACGGCCAGATCCTCGCCGGCAACATCTCGCGCGCGAAGAACCCGGCCGATTTCAAGATCGTCGGCGAAGTGCTGAGCGTCGAGCCGATCGCGATCATGCTGCGCAAGGACGACCCGGCCTTCAAGAAGGCGGTCGACGACAGCATCGTGGCGCAGATCAAGTCGGGCGACCTGGCGAAGACCTACGACAAGTGGTTCAACCAGCCGATCCCGCCGAGCAACACCAAGGTCGGCCTGCCGCTGTCGGACGCCACCAAGGCCGCCTGGGCGACCCCGAACGACAAGCCGATGGAAGACTACGCCAAGAAGTAAGGCGGGTTCTTGCGATGGACCGGGACTGAGGTAAGCCCTGACGCCGCTGGGCGCGACACTTGCTTACAGTCCCCCCAGCGCGGCGCCGGGTGACCCGCGTCGCGCTTTTTCTTGGGGCAGCGCAGTCGTCGTGCGCCCCTCACAAGAATTGGAGCAATGCCTTGGGCAATTGGGACTGGCAGGTATTCCTGCAGGACACGGGGGGAGGGCAGACCTACCTTCAGTGGATGTTGTCGGCTTGGGGGTGGACCCTGTCGGTGGCCTTGCTGGCGCTGATCGTCTCGCTCGTGTTGGGTTCGTTGGTCGGCATCCTGCGCACGTTGCCGAACAAGGTGCTCGCCTACCTCGGTGAAACCTGGGTCGAGCTGTTCCGCAACGTTCCTCTGCTGGTCCAGCTCTTCATCTGGTACCACGTCATTCCGACGATGTTCTTGAGCCTGCGAGCCGTTCCGAGCTTCGTGCTGGTGGTGTTCGCGCTCGGATTCTTCACCTCCGCGCGCATTGCCGAGCAGGTGAAGGCCGGCATCAACGCATTGCCGAAGGGGCAGCGCTATGCAGGCCTCGCGATGGGCCTCACGCTGCCACAGACCTACCGCTATGTGCTGCTGCCGATGGCGTTTCGCATCATCGTGCCGCCACTGACCAGCGAGTCGATGAACATCATCAAGAACTCGTCGGTGGCGTTTGCCGTCAGCATCACCGAGCTGACGATGTTCGCGATGCAGGCCCAGGAAGAGACTTCGCGCGGGATCGAGATCTATCTCGCCGTGACGGGCTTGTACTTCGTGTCGGCCTTTTCCATCAACCGTCTGGCCCTGTTCCTGGAAAACAAGGTCCGGGTCCCCGGCATGATGGGGAGCGGGAAATGAATCTGAATCTCGACTACTCGTTCCTGAGCTGGGGTGTCGTCTCGGCCTTTTTCACCAAGGGGCTGATCTTTTCGGTCCAGTTGACGCTGGTCGCGATGATCGGTGGCATCGTCCTGGGCACGCTCATCGCGCTGATGCGGCTGTCGGGCAAGAAGTGGCTGGTGATGCCGGCGGCGTTCTACGTGAACACGCTGCGCTCGATCCCGCTGGTGATGGTGATCCTGTGGTTCTTCCTGCTGATCCCGCTGCTGATTGGACGCGCGCTCGGCACCGAGCTGTCGGCCATCATCACCTTCACGGTGTTCGAGGCCGCTTACTACTCCGAGATCATGCGTGCAGGCATCCAGAGCGTGGCGCGCGGGCAGGTGTACGCCGGCTACGCGGTCGGCATGACCTACCGCCAGACCATGCAGCTGATCGTGCTGCCGCAGGCCTTCCGCAACATGCTGCCGGTGCTGCTGACGCAGACCATCATCCTGTTCCAGGACACCTCGCTGGTCTATGCGATCGGTGCCTACGACCTGCTGAAGGGCTTCGAGGTCGCGGGCAAGAACTTCAACCGCCCGGTCGAGACCTACCTCGCCGTCGCCGTCGTCTACTTCGTGATCTGCTTCTCCCTGTCGATGCTGGTGCGTCGCCTGCAGAAGAAGATCGCCATCATCCGCTGAACCCCCGGGGGGATTTCCCATGATCAAGATCAACAACGTTTCCAAGTGGTACGGCAGCTTCCAGGTGCTGACCGACTGCACGACCAGCATCGCCAAGGGCGAGGTCGTCGTGGTGTGCGGTCCGTCGGGCTCGGGCAAGTCGACGCTGATCAAGACGGTCAACGCGCTGGAGCCGATCCAGAAGGGCGACATCGTCGTCGACGGCATCTCGATCTCCGACCCGAAGACCAACCTGCCGAAGCTGCGCAGCCGCGTCGGCATGGTGTTCCAGCACTTCGAGCTGTTCCCGCACCTCACCGTCACCGAGAACCTGACGCTCGCGCAGATCAAGGTGCTGAACCGCAAGCCTGACGAGGCCAAGGTGCGCGGCATGAAGATGCTCGACCGCGTCGGCCTCAGCGCGCACAAGGACAAGTTCCCGGGCCAGCTGTCGGGCGGCCAGCAGCAGCGCGTGGCGATCGCCCGCGCGCTCAGCATGGACCCGATCGTGATGCTGTTCGACGAACCCACCTCGGCGCTCGACCCCGAGATGGTCGGCGAGGTGCTCGACGTGATGGTGCAGCTCGCCAACGAAGGCATGACGATGATGTGCGTCACGCACGAGATGGGCTTCGCGAAGAAGGTCAGCAACCGCGTGATCTTCATGGACGCCGGCAAGATCGTCGAGGACTGCACCAAGGACAGCTTCTTCGGCAAGCCCGAGGAGCGCACCCCGCGCGCGAAGGACTTCCTGTCGAAGATCCTCCAGCACTGAGTCCGGGCTACAGGTCCTGGTGCAGGCAGAGGATGTTGCCTTCCGGGTCCTCGAACCACGCCGCCTTCTCGGAGCCGAGCACGCAGACGTGGTCGGTGGTCTTCAGCCCGGGCAGGTCGTAGTCCGCGAACTGCACGCCGCGCCCCGACAGCTCGGCGACCGCCGTCCCGATCTCATCGACGCGGAAGCTCAGCGCCGTGTGCTGCGCCATCGTGCCTTCGGGTTTCGGGAACAGCGCGATCTCGGTGCCGCCGCAGCGGTAGACGAACTTGCCATCCGGCTTGCCGCCCAGTGCCTCCAGCCCCAGGACGGTCTCGTAGAACCGGCGTGCCCTGGCCATGTCCTTGACCGGCAGGATGCAGGTGGCGTGCGTGCTCGGGAACGGGGTGTTCATCGCGATCTCCTCGAGCGCCCTTGCAGGGAAGGGCGGCACGACCTAGTCTAGGCGTCCGCGCAGCAGGGCAATGAGAAAATCGCCCGATGACCGAATCCCTGACCCTCACCCGCCCCGACGACTGGCACCTGCACCTGCGCGACGGCGCCGCGCTCGCCGCGGTGCTGCCCGACACCGCGCGCCAGTTCGCGCGCGCGATCGTGATGCCCAACCTGCGCCCGCCGGTCACCACCGCCGCGCAGGCCGTCGCCTACCGCGAACGCATCCTGGCGGCGCTGCCCGAAGGGGCGGCCTTCGAGCCGCTGATGACGCTGTACCTCACCGACATCCTGCCGCCCGACGAGATCAAGCGGGCCAGGGAGGTCGGCGTCGTCGCCGTCAAGCTCTACCCGGCCGGTGCCACCACCAACAGCGACGCCGGCGTGACCGACCTGCGCAAGACGTACAAGACGCTCGAAGCGATGCAACGCGAAGGCCTGCTGCTGCTGGTGCACGGCGAGGTCACCGACCCGGCGGTCGACGTGTTCGACCGCGAGGCCGTCTTCATCGACACCGTGATGCAGCCGCTGCGCCGCGACTTCCCGGAACTGAAGGTGGTGTTCGAGCACATCACCACGCGCGAGGCGGCGCAGTACGTGGCGCAGGCCGATGTGCACACCGCCGCCACCGTCACCGCGCACCACCTGCTGTACAACCGCAACGCGATCTTCCAGGGCGGGCTGCGGCCGCACTATTACTGCCTGCCGGTGCTCAAGCGCGAAGTGCACCGCCAGGCGCTGGTGCAGGCGGCCACCTCGGGCAGCGCGAAGTTCTTCCTCGGCACCGACAGCGCGCCGCATGCGTCGCAGATGAAGGAGCAATCGGTGTGCGGCGCAGGCTGCTACACCGCGCTGTCGGCGCTGGAGCTGTATGCCGAGGCCTTCGAGGCCGCGGGGGCGCTCGACAAGCTGGAGGCCTTCGCCAGCTTCAACGGGCCGGCCTTCTACGGCCTGCCGCGCAATACGCAGCGCGTGACGCTGCGCCGCGAAAGCTGGACACTCCCCGAGTCCCTGCCGTTCGGCGAGGCCCGTCTGAAGCCGCTGCGCGGCGGCGAGACGCTGAACTGGAAACTGGAGACCGCATGACCCTGCTCGACAAGCCCGCCCGCATCGCGCTGCTGATCGATGCCGACAACTCGCCGGCCAGCAAGATCGACGTGATCCTGGCCGAGCTGGCCAAGGTCGGCGTCGCGAACATCCGGCGCGCCTACGGCAACTGGAAGAAGGACGGGCTGAAGGGCTGGGAGGCGGTGCTGCACGAGTACGCGATCCGCCCGGTGCAGCAGTTCGACTACAGCAAGGGCAAGAACGCCACCGACATGGGCATGGTCATCGAGGCGATGGACCTGCTCTACACCGACCAGCCCGATGCGTTCGGCATCGTCTCGTCCGACAGCGACTTCACGCCGCTGGTGATGCACCTGAAGGCCAAGGGCGCGCTGGTGTACGGCTTCGGCGCGAAGAAGACGCCGATGCCGTTCGTCAATGCCTGCTCGCGCTTCCTGTACCTCGAGAACCTGGGCCAGCCGATCGAGGTGGCCGAGGCCGATACAGCACCCAAGCCCGCGACGAAGGCCAAGCCGGCCGCCGGTCGCAAGACCCGCGGCGGCACCAAGGCGGCTCCGGAGCCCGCGCCGGCGCCCGCCGAGCCGGCCGCACCGCTGCGCCAGGACACCGCGGCGCTGAAGCAGGACGCGCGGCTGGTCTCGCTGCTGCGCAATGCGGCCGAATCGGCGGCCGGCGAGGACGGCTGGTCGGCGCTCGGCGCGGTCGGCCAGCAGATCGGCAACCAGGCCTCGTTCGACCCGCGCAACTACGGCTACCGCAAGCTGATCGACCTGATCGAGGCGACGCAGCTGTTCGAACTCGACCGCCGCGGCAGCCAGGTGGTGCTGCGCGACAAGCGCCTCGCGAAGAGCAGGGGATAATGCGCCGGTGAAGCGGGCCAGACCGCCGCTGGTGCAAGGCCCGAAAGGGCGCACTGGAGGAAGGTCCGGACTGCACAGGGCAGCGTAGCAGCCAACGGCTGTCCACCGCGAGGTGAGGATCAGAGCAACAGAGACGAGTCGCCGCATCGGCCGCAAGGCCGGCGCAGCGGGTGAAACGGGCAATCTCTACGCGCAGCAATACCAAATAGGCACACGTTGATTCGGCCCGAGGAGTGTGCGGGTAGGTAGCACCGAGCCGGGCAGCGATGCCCGGCCCAGAGGAATGGCGGTCACGTCCGCCGGTTCGCAAGAATCGGCGGACGCACAGAATCCGGCCTATCGGTCCGCTTCACACTTTCAACCGGCCATCAGGCCATACACCCGTTCCGGCGGGATGCGCGGGAACGCCGCGGCGTTCTCGGCGGCGCCCTCGATCGCGAAACCGGCCTGCGACGAATCGCGTCGGTGGGTCTCGCCGACCGGCTTGCCGTTCTTGTCGCTGAGCGTTGCCACGAGCGGGTGCGGCCCGCTGGTGGCCCGGCGGATGACCACGCCCACCTCGCCGGAGTGGAGCCGCACCAGGCTGCCGGGCGGGTGCACGCCGACGGTCCGGATCATGGCCATCGCCAGTTCATCGCCGGCGCTTTGCTGGAAGAGCTGGCGCGTGGCCATCTGCGGCGTCATCGCCGGGCGCTTCTCGCGAGCGCTGATCTTGGCCATGTAGACATCGGCCGCGCGCAGCACGCGGGCTTCCGGGGTCGGCTCGCGCCCCTGCGGGTAGCCGGCGCCGCCCAGTTGTTCGTGGTGGCCGAGCACGGTCGCCAGCCAGGTCTCGTCATCGACGCCGACGCCTTGCAGCATCGCGACCGAGGCTTCGGGGTGCGCCCGGATCTGCTCCAGCTGCTTGCGGGTCGGCGGCGTGTCCTGCGCGGCCATCGTGGCCTGCAGGTCGAGCATCGACAGGTTCATCGTCAGCGCGGCACACCCGAGCGAGGTGCATCGCTGCGGCGTCCACCCGAGCTGGCGGCCCGTCAGCAGCGTCAGCGCAGCCACCCGCACGGCGTGGCGGAACGGGTAGAGCGCAAAGCGGCGTTCTTCCTGGCGCATGCATTCGAACAGCGCCACGTCCGGATCGCGGTCGACCAGCGCCTGCAGTGCGGTGAAGAAGGTCGTCAGCGCCGTGCCCTGCGCCTCGCGGCGCTGCAGCGCGCGCGCCACCTGGTCGAAGTGATGCATCAGGCGCTCCCAGCGGTCGAACACCGACAGGGCGGCAGCCGTCTGGGACTTCTTCGCCGCGGCCGCCTGCGCCTGCCGGGCCGCCTCGACCAGCGGCCGTTCGGCCCAGGCGCCGCGTTCGTGCAGGCCGTCGAGCTGGCGTTCATCGAGCAGCACCTGCCCGGCGTTCAGCAGCAGCCGCTCGTGCGTGTCGAGGATGCGGAACGGCAGCGGCTCGCCCACGTGCAACAGGTCGCGCACCTGGACCAGTGGAATGCGGTCCGTCGAGGAGCTCATGGAGCGAGTGTGACGCAAGCGGCGTCGCGGGTCGAGTCCGCAAACTGGTATGGCGCTGCGGAGGCGTCCGCTACGCTCGACGCTCCGCATGAAGCATGGTCATCGAGTCGGTGGACCAGCTCTACACCGACCAGCCCGATGCGTTCGGCATCGTCTCGTCCGACAGCGACTTCACAAGAGAGTAGTCGGAACGAATGAACCTCCTCAAGCTTGATGAATTCGCTCGACCCGCCGTGACAAAGCCGCACGTGCATTGCTAGACTGCGCGCACCGCAGCGGCAGACCACTGCCGCGCGGGTTGCCGGTGCCCCACAAGGCCGAAGGGCGACAACACCTCACCTTCACTGTCATTGGATGCATGGTCGACGACCGTGCGCTGGAGGACTCTTTGGAACTGATTCTGGTAGCGTCGCGGCGTGTCCGCGGCTCGGTGGTGTCGTGCCTGGGCGCGCTGGCGCTGGCTGCTCTTTCTCTGCCGGCCTGGGCCCAACTCGCGGTGGGCCATGACGGCCAGCCGGGGTATCAGCATCCGATCGCGTTGCCGCCGGGCATTGCCGGCATGGTGCCGTCGCTTGGCCTGTCGTACGACGGTGACGGCAGCGGTCCGGTGGGTCATGGCTGGTCGCTGACGGGCGTCTCGTCGATCGCGCGCTGCGGCGCGAACCTCGCCACCGACGGGCGCATCCACGGCGTCGACAACACGGCGACGGACAAGTTGTGCCTCGACGGCCAACGGCTGATCCAGACGGGTGCCACGGGCGTGGCGATGGCGTTCCCGCAGACCGATGACAGCGCAGGCGGCAGCGGTCTGCTGCGTGAGTTCCGCACCGAGCGCGATTCGTTCGCGCGCATCCGCGCTTACGGCGCGGGCGGCAATGCCCCGGCGTACTTCAAGGTCTGGACCAAGGACGGCCGGGTCTACGAGTACGGCAACAACAGCAATGCCACGGCTGACGCGGCCGTGACGGCGCAAGGCACCGGCGTCATCACGAGCTGGCTCGTCAGCCGTGTCAGCGACCTGCGCGGCAACTACATCGACTACCAGTACCAGCAGCGCGACGGATTGGCGTGGGGCAGCGGCACRGTGGCCGGCACGCCGATCGCGGGGCACGACTGGAGCCTGCGCGAGATCCGCTACACCGGCACGCCGACGCAGGCGCCGGGCARCAAGCTGGTGTTCAGCTACGAGGACCTGCCGGCGSTCGCCCCCASTGGCAAGCCGCAGGCGCGGCGYGAGGCCTACGTGGCCGGCAGCAAGCTCTTGAACGTGCAGCGGCTGGCGCAGGTGCAGACCTTCGTGAACGCGGATGGCAMSCCGCTCAAGGTGAACACGSTGCGACTCGGCTACGACAGTGGCGCGGTGACCAACCGCAGTCGGCTGCGCACGATCACCGAATGCGTCGGCGCGGCCGAGTCGCCGTGCCTGCCGCCTTCAAGATTCGACTACGCGCCCGACGCCAGCGACGCCTACCAGCGCAACACCACGTTCTCGGCCGGCGAACTCGCCACGCTGACGATGCAAAGCACGGTGGCCGGCATCAACCTGGCCCGCTTCTCGAACTACGGCGTGATCACCGCCGACTTCGACGGCGACGGCAAGACCGACCTCATCCGCTGGTCGGACAACCCGGCYGAGAACCGGCTGTACCTGAGCAACGGCGACGGCGGCTTCCGGCGCGTGACGGGCTTCAACCTGACCGGCGCGGACAACACGCTGTTCCACAGCAACGGCTGYTTCAACACCCGCGTGGYCGACTTCAACGGCGACGGGCTGCCCGACCTGCTGCGCTACCGCGACTCTCATGAGACCAACACGRTCAACATCACCACSGCCTGCCCGGCSTAYGCCACCGAGCTGTACCTGAACAAGGGCGACGGCACGTTCGAGCGCWGGTCGATCACCGGCGTGACGCTGCTGGAGCATGCCAGCCAGGACCGCTACCTCACCAGCCATGGCGAGATCCAGGACGGTTTCGGCTGGACACCAGGCAACACCTTCTACCTGCTGGACATCGACGGCGACGGGTTCATCGACCTCGTCACCGCGTCCGTGCCGAGCCAGGGGGTCAAGCTCGATCCGCCCCCCGAGCCCTGCGCGACGGTGGTCTGCACCCATGTCTACAAGGGCGACGGCCAGGGCGGCTTCGTCGAGCAGCCGACCAACGCGACCTACAAGAACCTGTACTCGAGACCGGAGGGCCCGTATGCGCTGGGCCAGCCGTCGCACCTGTTCGACATCGACAACGACGGCAACCTGGATCTCGCCGCGGCTGGCATGCTGGGCACCGGTGCGAACATGTACCCGCCCATTCGGGCGTGGCGYTCGCTGGGGGATTTCAACTTCGAGCCGATCTCCGGGGCCGGCCAGGACTGCGACCGACCCCTCGACTTCAACGGCGACGGACGTGCCGACTGCGTGATGTGGGGCCTGTCGGTGTCCACCGGCGCCGCYGGCCTGCTCAAGGTGGCCAACTACAACCTCGGCAACATCTCGGTGGGATCGCCGCCGCTCGGCCTGCACGGCGAGAAGAGCGCCGACATGCTGGTCGCCGACGTGAACCGCGATGGCCGCGACGACATCCTGTGGTGGAGCAGCGACCCSACGCAGAACAAGGTGTACCTGAGCAACGGCGACGGCACGTTCACGCCGTCGGCCAGCTTCAATCTGACCACCGCGAGCGACGTGCTGCAGCACAGCGACAGCTCGGCTGCGTTCGTGACCGGGGACTTCACCGGCAARGGCGATGTGGAGATCCTGCGGCTGCGTGCCTCGCCGACACCGGGGGATGCGACGGCGAACCAGCTCTACGTGAAGGCGGSCACCTCGCTGCCGCCKGATSTGTTGACCAGCYTGACCTCGCCGGAGGGCCTGAAGACGACACTCAGCTGGGTGTCGCTGGGCAGTCCGGCCCGCGGTGGGCTCGGCGACCGGTATGCGAGCGATCGCGGGGATGCGGCCAACGCCGCGGTGTATCCGCTGTTCGATGCGGTGCAGCCCGGCTACGTGGTCGCGACCGTCGACCGCGACAGTGGTGTCGGCAGCGGCACGGTGTCCGAAGAGTTCGGCTACCGCGGCTTCAAGGCAGCACACGACGGCCGCGGCCCGCGCGGCTTCCGCGAGGTGCGCAGCCAGCGGCCGGCAGCGGACGGCAGCGTCTTGTCGCAGTCGACGCAGGTCGCGCTGTCATACCCCTACATCGGGCAGCCCGCGCGCACGCAG
>NZ_JBFUGW010000196.1:0-12050 GCF_056402735.1 Rhizobacter sp. P3_C12 | reverse complement strand
TGTCGAGGCTCATAGCGTATTCAGCTCCAGCCGTTCAGTTCAAGGCGAAGTCGCGTTTCAGCGCCTTCAGGACCGCGACCAGGTCGCGCTTCGAGGCCATGAAGAACTCGCCGGCCGTCACGCCATGCAGCTCGATCGACGGGCCGGCATCGCCGCCGCCCTGCCCCTCTCCACCTTGTCCTGCCAACTGGCGGATCACGTTGGCGTGCTGCTTCGGCAGCACCATCTCTTCCTCGTGGAGCTGCGTGATCGGGTTCAGACCACTGGGGATGTCGAAGCCGCCCGAGGCGCTCTTGATGCCTTTGCCCATGCCGGACACCGCCGCGAAGATCGCGGCCATCGCTGCAATGGCGAGCACCGGCCCGACAACGGGGATGGAGGCCTGCGACGCCGCGGCACCCGAACCGGCCTCGGCCGCGTTGGCGCCGACGACGGCCGTGGCTTCGGCCGACTTCACCGCGACGTTCGTCGCTGAGGCCGCCGCCTGCATGCCCTTCTCCTGCGTCAGGAAACCGAGCTTCATCGCGAGCATGCGTGCCTGGCTGGCGATCCACTGCGAAGCCGGCTCGGTGACGACGTTGCGCAGGAACGCTTCCTTCACGCCACCGAAGACCGTCGCGAGCGACTGCCCCCAGGTGCTGGTCTTCTGCAGCAGCCCGTCCAGCGCGGTGCCGAAGCTGTCACCGATGCCGCTGAACAGGCCCGAGCCGCCGAAGGCATTGGCGCCCTGTTCCCGCAGCGCGGTGTTGGCGGCGGACAGCACCTGCAGCCGCTGCTGCTCATGCTGCTGCTCGACCAGCAGCAGCTCGTTCTTGATGCGGGCCAGCTCGACCGGGTTCACGGTCGGATCGGCGCTCAGCAGCTGCAGCCGCCGCTGCAGTGCAGACGCCTGCACGACGTAGCGCCGGTCCTCGAACTCGACCTCCAGCTGCGCGAGCTGGGCCTTCGTGATCTCCTCGGCGTCGAGTGCTGCCTTGGCCGCCACGCGCTCGAGCTCGATCTTGCCGAGCGCGAGCTGCTCGGCCGTGCGCATGCCGTCCTGCTCAATAGCGTCACGCTGCTGGCGCGTCTCGCGCGCGATGCTCACCTCCAGCGCGGCCGCCTTGCGTTGGATCGCGACCTGGTCGGCCGTCGTCATCGTCAGGTTGTCGGTCAGCCAGCGCCAGTACGCGAGTTCTTCTTCCTTCGTGTACTCGCGGCCCTCGGTCAGCACGGCCTGTGCGCGCTTCTCCTCGGCGAGCATGGCCTCGTAGTAGCTCATGTACGAGCTGGCGCCGTCCTTGTCCTTGTCACCCTTGCCCTTCAGCGTGGCGCTGCGGGTGCCACCGCCGGACGGCGCAGCCTCCGCCTGGTCGGGATTGAAGATCGCCGACAGCCGGTCGCGCGACTCGGCGCTGGAAGCGACGATGTTGTCCCAGGCCTTGCCCCAGGCCTCGCCGATGCGCGCCGGCCAGCCCATCAGCTCGTCCTGCGCGCCCTTCAGGTCGCCGGTCATCAGCTTGTACAGCCCGGAGCCGAGCGCCCGCAACGGCTCGGCGACGGTCACCACCAGACCGTTGAGCACCTCCCACACGATGACGACGGCGTTCTTGAGGCCCCAGAAGACGGCAGTCAGCCCGCCGATCGCGCCGCGCGTCACCGTGATGGCGGTCGGCCCGACCGCCACGAACCACTCGGCGAGCTTGGTCACCACCGGCATCAGCACGTTGCCGATCGTGTTGGCGAAGCCCTTCATGACGAGCGCCGCCTTGTCGCCCGCGCTGTCGAAGGCGTTGTAGGCATCGACCTGCTCCTGCCCGACCAGCAGGCCGAGTTCTCCCATCAGCTCGGCGTTCTCGCGCACCGTATCGCTGTTGAGTTTCAGAAGCGCCGAGCTGGCGTCGATGCCCTTGCCGAAGAGCTGGTTGGCAGCGACGTTGCGGTCGGTGCCTTCCTTGTACTCGCCGGTCAGCTTGATCGCATCCAGCATCAGTTCGTTCATCGGGCGCAGTGCACCGGTGCTGTCGCGCGTGGCGAGCCCGAGGCGGTTCAGCGCGCCCTCGTCCTCGTTGAGGTGCTTCAGCAGGCCTCGGCCCGCGGTGGACATCTCCTCGGTGGTCGCGCCGACATCCTCGAGCGCTGCGATCCAGGTGCTGGCGCTGGTGGCCGACACGCCCAGCGATTTACCCAGCTGGATGCTCTGCTCCTGGTACTTGGCGGTCTGCTCGATCGCCTTGCCGAACAGCGCGCCACCACCCAGGATCGCCGTGATCGCCAGGAACTTGCCCTGGATCGCTTCCAGCGGACCACTGAGGGAGCCGACATGTGAGGCGGCCCTGTCGCCGAACTGCTGGACGCTGTCCATGCCGGAACGCAGCGCCTGGCGCAGGGGAGTGACATCGCCGTCAACGACGACGCGGGCGCGGGGATCAGCCATGCGGGTGGTGAATGCTCAAAGGGTTCTCAGGGTCAAAGGTCGAGGAAGGACAACATCGGGTCATCGGGACGGCCATGGGCGACGACCATGCCGATGCTTCGTGCCTGCTCCATCGCGCTCTCGGGATCAGGCGAGGCCGGCGCGGCCGACCGCTCGGGTTTGATGCCGATCGCGAGTGCAATGCGCCGGAGCTGCAGTGCGGCAGGCGGCGTGTGACGCCAGAAGTCGGCCAAGGCAGAGACCTGCGGCAGCGTGACCTGGTCGTCGATGTAGACCCAGGTCCAGCCGGTCGCCGTGATCAGCCAGGCGTAGAGGCTGTTCCAGGCGTCCCCGGCAGTGCCGCCAAGGACGCCCCCGCTTCCCCCACGGCGCCCCCCACCGCGGCCCCCACCCCGGCCACCTTCGTCTCCAGGCCTGCGACCTTGGCGACGACTTCGAGGGCAGCGCTCAGCTGCTCCATCGTGGCCGGCAGCAGCTCGACTTCCTCGACCGACATGCCGGTGCCGGCGGACAGCACCAGCACGATGTCGTCGAAGACGACTTCATCGAGGCGACCGTTCTTGAAGGCCAGGCCGGCGCGGTTGAAGGCGGGCAGCAACTTCTTCAGCCGGCCCAGGGGGATCGGGGCGACCTCGATGGTCTGTTCGCCCAGCAGGATGGTGTCGTTCATGTTGTGGCCCAGGTCAGAACAGGCAGAGGTAGCCGATCTCGTCGGCGGCATCGGCGAAGGCCTGCGCGCTCAGGTCGTAGACCGCGTAGTCGTCGTTCTTGAGCGGCAGGCTTACCTTGCTGCTCACCGCCCGGTTGAACTTCATCACCAGGTTCTTACCGTCGAAGCTGTTCTGCAGCAGCAGCGAGAAGGCAGGTGTCGGTCCCATCACGTCGTTCGTGAGCTGGAAGATCTGGCCCTTGGCGTTTGCGCCCTCGGCGCGGTACTCGTAGCTGATCAGCAGCGTGCGGTCCTGCGTGGACGGGGCGAAGCGGTAGACGCCGTTGACGACGGTGTACTGGCCGGCGGCCGGCGCCTGGCCGTCAATCACCGCCGCGCGCTCCAGCGATTCCATCGCGGCGGCATCGAGCACGCCCAGGTCGGTTGCGAAGGTGGCGCCCTGCGGGGGGTCGACGGTGACCTGCGCGGCGGCCTGGCTGGCAGCATCAGCAGCCGGCACCTTGACCACGAAGTCGAAGACGGCGGCGCGCACGCCGGCCGATGCCGTCTTGCCGAACTGCAGGCTGCCGAGGATCGCGCCGTTGATCTCGGCGTACTTGGCCTTGATCTCGATCTTGCCCTTGCCCTGCCCGACCGAGATCGGGAAACGCTTGGAGCCGTACAGCGTCTTGAGGTCGACATCGATGTCGACGGAGATGTCTTGCATCGTCCCGAGCCGCACGGGCGTCGGGTTCAGCAGCAACCTGCCCAGCGAGTCGTACGTGGGGATCGCGATGATCTTGCCGGTTCCGAAGTTGATCATTGGGTTCTGTGGATGAGGGTTGTGTGGGTCAGGTGACGAGGGCGAGGTCACCGGCGCGGGTCAGCGCCTGCACTTGGTAGGTCGCGGTCAGTCGGCCGATGGTCTCGTCGCCGCCTTCGGCGCGTGGCTCGGTGCGTACGCAGCGCAGACCACGGCCGAGGGTGTTCAGGCCGGCGTCGACGGCAATTGCGCGGTGCGCCTGAAGGTGCAGCCGGTCGACCGCCGTCTCCCAGTCGTCGCCGCGCACGTGGAAGTCCAGCTCGAACTCCATCAGGCCGCGYTGCACCGCCTGCGCAAAGGCGTCGGCCTGGCCGGTGGAGCGACGGATGTTGATGGCCGGGATCTCGTCGACGCCGAAGGCATCGACGCGGCCTCGGTGCACCCGCGTTGTCGCATCGGTGTCGGCGGCCTTGAGCGCCTGGTCGACGCGCTGCAGGATGCGTTCATGGGTGCTATTGCTGTCGACGCTCATGCGGCAGCCCCCAACGGAACCGGCTTCAGCTCGACCTGCAGCTCAGTGCCGTCGAGCACCGGCACGCCGGCCTCGCGCGCCACCCAGGTCTTGCCGGCCACGGTGAAACGGTCGCCCCGGAGTACGCCGTTCGGTGCGTCTGCGCTTTGCATTCGAATCGTCGGCTCGGTGCGCGCCTGCATGCCGTCCAGGCCGGTGCTGCCCGGTTCGTCGATGAGCACCCGCACCGGTTGGGCATCGCCGCCGGTCGGCGTGAACTGCGCATCACGGCCGAGCCGGGCGTAGAGCACCACCAGCTTCCGCGTGAAGATGTCGTCGAACATCCGGTGCGCCCGATCAGGCGTTGATCTTCACGTCGACGAAGGTCTCGCCGGCAGCGGCGGCCGTGAAGGCGAAGCCGGCCGAGACGATCACCGCATTGCCGGCGCCGACCGTGGCCGTGGTGATGACGCCCTGCAGGTGATCCCAGTGCACCGCATCACCGACGCCGATCGCGTCGGGGGCAAATTTGGGGAGCCTATAGACGCCCTCGACGGAAAACACGCCGGAGACGTTGGCGGGGACGTTGCCGACGGCCACACCGATGCGAGCACCGAGGCGCAGGACGCCGCCTGCGGCCACGGCTGCGGCCGGAGCGGTGGTGATGGCCTGGCCTGGTTGGACGAAATTCTTCATGGATTTCCTGTTGTGTGTTGTTGTTCAGCGTTGAGGGTCAGCCCCGGTCAACCATTGCGCTGCAGCGTCTTCCAGTCGAGCGCCTTGGCGCTCGCGTCGATGCGCACCTTGAACTCCACCCCGTCGACGCTCCAGCCTTGTTGCTGTTCCATCGTCGGAGCCTCGTTGCCGTCCAGGTAGTCGACCGTCACCACGTCGTGCATGCCTCGGTCGGCTGCGCCGTACCAGCGCGTCGGCGAGTTGTCGTCGAGACGCGCATCGGAGATCACCTCGAAGGTGCCGCGCACGCTGTTCGGCACAGTGTTGTTCTTGGTGCTGGCGCCGACCTCGAACTCGCTGTCGCGGACCACGTTGGCCGTGCCCAGCAGCGACATCGGCACCAGCAGCTTGGCAAGGCGAATGTTCAGAGCGCCCGATGTCTGGCCGATGTCCTTCTGCCGCGCCATCGCCACACGCATCGCGTCGATGGCCGCGGTGGTGATCGCCGTGGCATCGGCCTGGTTGCCGTGGTCGGCGTGGAACAGCGCCTTGCCGTCGGCCATCGGGGCGTTGCCGGTCAGYACCGCATACGCCAAGTTGCCGACCGTGCGGATCGCAGCGCGGCCCATCTTGCGCGGGATGCGGGTGAAGGCGTCCAGGTCGTCATTGATCACCGCCTGGCGCGTGATCTTGAAGATCTCGCCATACGTGCCCAGCACGCGCGTCTCGGCGCGCTCGCCGATGCTGATGTACTTGTACTCACCGCCTTCGGGCACTTGGCGCAGCGCCGGGAAGCTGCCGATGTCGACCATCGACATCGGCTTGAAGTCCGGCAGCGTTCCCTTGGAGGTCCACAGCTGGAAGGTCTCCTCGGCCTCGTCGTAGCCCTTGAGCATCGCCTTCTGCGCCACGTTCGCCAGCAGCAGCGGGAAGTCGCCCGAACTGTGCGTGAAGGCCAGCGCGATCAGGCTCATCCGGTCGGTGCCGGCATGCTTGACGCCGTGCGCCTGCAACGAGGCACGCGCCATCTCGGTCAGGCTGTGGCCGCGCCACGGATTGCTGGTGTCGTTCTTGGCGAGGCCGGCGCGGATTTCCAGCGCAGCCGCCATCCCAGCCCTGCGCCTGTCGGTCTCGTCCTCGACCGTGAGCAAGTAGCCGCCGGCCAGCGGTACGGAGCCGTGGCCCATCGCATCGAGCAGCAGCGACTTGGCTTGCACCAGCGTGCAGTTCGTGTCCGCCAGCGCCGTATTGAGCACGGTCTGCGTGTGCGGGTCGCGGATGTAGGGTTGGTAGGCGGCGCGGATCGACGACTGGCGTTGGTTCTCGGCGCGCACCGCGGCCTGCACGGCGTCCTGGTGGGCTTGCGGCTCGGCGGGCGTGGGTTGGGTGGTCGGGATGGTGGTGGTTTGTGCGGTCGGCAATGCAGTCTCCTGGGTCGAAGAAGTCGAGGGATTTCGGGAAGTTGTTGGGCGAGCGACAGCTGTGGCCGGCGTGGCCGGTGCAGATGCGGCACCGCGGGCACTGGCCCAAGCGAAGCGGCTGGCGCTGGCGCTGATGGGCAATGCGGCAGTGACGGCGTCGGCGAGCTTCTCGGCGACGGCATCGGCTGCGCTGAACCAGTGGTCCTGGTCATCGAGCCACGTCATCACCTCGTCGATGGCGCGGCCGGTCTTCGCGGCGTAGCTCGCGGCCATGGCCTGCGCCCATTTGTCGAGCAGGTCGGCGTACTCGCGCAGCTCGCTGGCATTGCCAGCGGCGCTCCCCCACGGGGCATGAATCATGAGCATCGCGTTCTCGGCGATCTCGACGCGGTCGCCGGCCATTGCGATCAGGCTCGCAATCGACGCGGCGATGCCGTCGACCGACACCGTGACGGTGGCCGGGTGGCGCTTCAGTGCGTTGTAGATCGCGATGCCATCGCTGACAGAGCCGCCGTAGCTGTTGAGGCGGACGGTGATCGTCTCGGCATCGAGTGCGGCGACGGTCTGGACGAAGTCCTTGGCGGCGATCGAGTCGCCGTACCAGGATTCACCGATGTCACCGTAGATCCAGATCTCGGCGTGCTGGACTTCGGCCGCCGCGAGTGCGGAGAAGACCGGCCGGCGATGGATGCTGTACCAGGGTGTGGCGCTCATGCGATGACGGGTGCGTTGTGCATGCCGTCATCGTCACGGAATCGCTGTCCCGTTTGTAGTCTCCGGAACGGGACTATTTGCAGGGCGACTCAGAGGTCTTCACCCGTGGATCGACGCCCCTATCCGCACGGTCACTTGCGACGCGAGCAGATCCTGTAGACCGCGGTCCTCGACAGTCCGAACTGATCGCAGACCTCCTGCAGGTTTGCACCATTGAACATCCGGCGGATCCGCTCGTCGCGCGCCCTTCGATCTGGAATCGGCACGTAGACCAGCGCTCCACCGAACTTGGCACTCAGGCCCTGCACGATCTCCTGCGCCATCGCCGTCGCCCAAGGATCCTGGACGGCGAGGCGATCCCGAAGAATGTCCGACATCTGTCCGACCAACGGAATTCGGTGGATTGGCTTGACCGGAGATTTCGATTCAGACGGGGTACGGTTCAAAGGCGGCTGCTCCATGCGCTGCTGGCGATTGGTGATGAGTTTTGGGGTTGGGGCACGAGGCGTGGCGCCTGCACGGGTGGATCGCGTTTCGGGACCTGTGCAGACGCCTGCACATCGGGTGTCGTGCCCTCACTCGCCGAGGGCGCCGTGGCGAACAGGTCAGGTTCGAGCCCGGCTTCGAGCCGCGCCCACAGCTTGTCGCTCAGCGTGTGCAGCCCGAGCATCTGCGCGCAGAACAGCGCGTAGACCGTGCAGTCGAGCTTCTCATTGCGCTTGCCGGCCGGCTTCAGCCAGCGGTGCTCCTCGCCCCGGCCGGTCTTCACCAGCATCCGGCTCTCGGCCGTCAGCTGGTCGTAGAACTCGGCGGTCAGCTCGCGCGCGAAGTGCACGTACCCAGGCCCAGGCTGGCTGACCTGCAGGCGGCCGTAGAGCAAGTCCTTCGCGGTGTCGGTGCCGACGTGCCACAGCCGCACGCCCTTGCGGATCGTCTTGCCGCGCTCGTTCACGTCAACCAGCACGCTCGCGCTCTTGATCGGACGGCCCAGCCGCGTCTCGCCCTTCACCGCGTACAGGTTCTGGTTCGGCCGGTTGCGCACGAACACGTAGCACTGGTGGGTGAAGTGCCCGCCGGTGTCGATCGCCACCGCGTCGGCCGACATCTCGACCCCGCACACGTGCCGGTAGGTCGCCTTGATTGCCGGATCCAACTTCAGATCCCACTCGCGCTGGTCGGCCGGGTTGCCGTAGATGACCAGGTCGTCCACCACCCACATCTCTTCGCCGCGGCCAAAGCCCCACACCACCAGTTCCCAGCGATCGCCCTGCACGTCCACGCCGATCGCGAGCTTCACCGCGCCGCGCGGCACGGTGCGCAGCGGGTGGCCGTGCTTGCCGCGCAGCGCGAGCTGGCTGGCGTCGGTCTTCTCCAGTTCCTGCTCGTAGGTCTCGCCGCGCGTGGTGTTGATGAAGGTCTTCAGGTCGCTGTCATCGCCCGCCTGCGCCTTCTTTGCGGCCGTCAGCCAGTCGCGGACGATGCTGACCCAGGTCGCCTGCGGGCTGTACGCGGTCCAGCTGAAGAACGCCACATGCCTGGGCGGCGCGATCTCCACATCCGCCGCGTTGCGGAAGCGCAGCTGGACCGGATCGCGCTCGTCGATCCAGATCCCTTCGGCGGACTTCCAGCGTCCCTTCCAGACGGCGAGGTACTCGGCCTGGGTGATGCACGCGCCGCAATGCGGGCAGACATGGCCCACAGTTTCCGGATCGCTATCAGTCCACTTCAGGCCGTGCCGGGCTTCCTTGCCGCCCCAGTCGAGCGTGTGTTCGTCATCGCAGTGCGGGCAGCGGATGAAGTACTGGAAGCGCACGTCGGCCTGGCTCTCGCGGTCCTCGATCAGGCTGAAGCCCTTCAGCTTCGGCGTGCTGCCGGCCACCGACTTCGGGAAGGTGGCCCCCTCGATGCGCTTGTCGCCCAGGCGGAAGGGACTGCCCTCCTTCTCGATGTCGCGGTCGAAGCCGTCGGTCTCGTCGTAGTAGACGCAGTCGACGGTGATGCGTCGATAGTTCTTCGCGGCCTTGCCACCGCGCAGGTGCAGCAGGCAACCGAGGAACCGCTTCTTCTTGATCGTGTTCTCTTTGGACTTGCGGTTGAACTTCGGGAACACGCGGCGCATCACGCGCACGTCGCGCAGCATCGGCTCCAGCTCGGTGGTGACGAAGTCATCGCGATCCTCGTCGGTCGGCTGATACACCGCCTGGTTGCGCCGCTTGTGCTCGGCGAAGTAGCCGACGGCCGCGAGGAAGATCTTGGTGTAGCCGGTGCGCGCGGACTTGCGCCAGGTCACGTGGTTGATCTCGTCGTGCCCGATGCAATCGGCAATCGCGATCTGGTACGGGTAGGCCTCCCAGCGGCCTTGCTCGTAGCTGCTCTCCTCCGACAGGTAGAAGTGCTCGGCCATCCACTGCGACAGGCGCATCGGCGGCGGCGCTTCGAGCGGACGCAGGCCGCGCCGCAATGCCGCATTGATCTCGTCGCGCTGCTCGGTGCCGAGATCAGCGAGCGAGAGCGGGCGTTCAATGAACACGGGCTCGACTGCGTCGAGCATAGGCGACGCATGCGTCAATTTCCATCCTCCTCGTCGTCGGGTTCGTCTTCTGCATCGGCGAGGCTCAAGGCCGCCGCGCGGTTGCGCGCCTTGCTGACCTCCTCCTCGAAGATGCGCAGCGCCTCGGTGGGCAGCTCGACGCGGCGGCGCACGCGCGGCACCAGCCCCTGCAGCAGACTGCCCACGTCGCCGGACATCTTGGCGAGCACCAGCTCGAGCACCGCGACAGGCGCCAGCTCGCGGCGGTTCACCGCGTTGTCCATCGCGACGCGGTCGGCCTGCTCACGAGCGAGGCGTGCGCGTTCGCGCGCCAGCTCGCCGTCGGCACCGCGCCCGGCCGCCTGTTCGCGCAGGTGCTTCGTGTAGGCACGCAGCCAGGCCGAGGCAGGCTGGCCGGCCTTCAGGATCCCGCGACCGAGCAGCTCGCTGATGGCCTGCTGGCTGACGCCGACCAGGTCGCCGAACTGCTCCTGGCTGATCGGGTTGGACAAGGGTTGTTGCATCGCTTCCATGGGTACAACCCCCTTAAGCAACGCCCGCAACTACGGTGCGAACGGGGTTCGAATTACCCTTGACCGAGGTCCTCCGGGAGGACCCGTCTAGGGGGGTGGGGGTGGTGGCGATCGAGGTCGAGGTGGTCATGCGCCCTGCCCCTTCGAGCCCAGCCCGAGCTTCGCGAGCTGCTTGTGCATGCGCTGTTCGTAGTGCGACTTGAAGCGCGCATCGATCACGCGCTGCGCCGTGCCGACGAAGTCAAAGCGCTTGCCGTATCGGGTGCCATTGACGAACAGCAGCACCGGCTTGACCGCACTGCCCGCGCTGAAGCGATACCGTGCCCACACACCGCGCGGCAGGTGCTGCACCTTGTCGCCGTGCTTCCACGAGCCACGGCCCTGTCGCGACTCGCCGCCATGCGCAACGAAGTACTCGACCTTGCTGCGTTTGGCCTTCGAGCGCTTGCTGTTGGTCGCGTTGGCGTCCGAGCCTGCGAGGTTGAAGGCCTGCAGCTGGCTGAGGATCTGCACGATCTGGCCGCGCCCCATGTTGCCGTAGGCATCGAGCTTCGCGGCTGCACCCGGCACCGCACGTTCCTTGCTGCGCATCATCCCGGCGCGCACGAGGATCTCCTCGAAACGCTTCAGCGGCCGGTTGCCGCCCTCGATCTGCGGGATCAGGTAGTGCGCCCGCGAGGCGCCGTCCTTCAGCCACACCATCGCCTGCAGCTTGGTCTTCGTCGCGAAGCGCGTGTAGAGCGAGCGCAGCGTGAAGGCCGTCGGATTGTCGAAGCTCCCGCGAATCTCTGCCACCTGTGCGTCGCGGATCTCTCGCGTGGTGTCGTTGATAGCCTGGGCCATCACGTTCGGGTGCTCCTGCTGCAGTTCGCCGAACGCCTTCGCGATCTCGGCCGCATCGAAGCGGATGTTCATCGTCAGCATCGTTCCTCCCTGGTTCAGTCGAGCCCGCCGCCGCGCTGCGCCTTGATGCTCTTCATCGGCGGCGGACCTTCCCAATCCGTGAAGCGCTGGTAGGCGCCGTCGAAGGTGAAGTTCAGCGTGTCGGTGGGGCCGTTCTTGTGCTTGACCACGTGCAGCTCGGCGTGGAACTTGTTGGCCTCGGTCGGGTTGCGCCGATGCTCGCGGTGCAGGAGCCCGATCAGGTCGGCCGCGCCTTCGATGTCGCCGCTGTCGCGCAGGTCGCTCATGATGGGCGCCCGGTTCTGCTTCTCCGCCTCGCGGTTCAGCTGCGACAGCAGCACGATCCACACGCCGAGTTCCTTCGCCGCGCGCTTCAGGCCGTTGGCGATCTTCCCCAGCTCCTGATTGCGGTTGTCGCCGTCGCCCTCCATCAGCTGGAGGTAGTCGATGATCACGAGGCTCAGCCGCTTGTGCCGGCGTTTCACTTGCTGGATCTTGCGGCGCACATCCATGATGCTCAGCGCCGCCTGATCGTCCATCGCGATATGCAGCTTCCCGAGCGCATCGACGCCCTCGGTGACGCCTTCCCACATGCTCTCCGGTGCCCGCTGCGGATTGCGCAGGTCAGCGAGGTTCACGCGGCCAGCGGCGGCCACCTGACGCGCGGTCAGCGAGTTCAGGCTGTCTTCCTGGGTCAGCATGAGCACCTGGTGCTTGCGGCCCACGTTGCGGCTCAGCGTCAGGCATGCGGCCGTCTTCCCCATGCTCGGTCTGGCACCGATCACCCACAGTTCGCCCGGCCGGCCGCCGCCAGCGGTGCAGTGGTCCAGATCCTTCAGCCCGGTCAGGATGGTGGTCTGCTTGCCCTCGTAGCGCTCGGTCAGGTCGTCAACGAAGCTCACGACCAGCTCGCTGATGTCGCGCGGTTCGTTGCG